>NZ_BAAAZP010000187.1:0-211757 GCF_039536965.1 Nonomuraea antimicrobica
GGCGCTGGCCGTCACCGTCACCGTGGCCGTGCTGCTGCTGCGGCCGACGCCCGAGCCGCAGCCCGAGCCGAAGCCGCCGGCGCCCGCCCCGGTGCCGCTGCCGACGCCGCGCCAGGGGGTGATGGCGTCGGCGTCCACGTCGGAGCTGAAGATCGCGGATACCGGGATCACGCTCCACGAGAACCCGGCCGACCCCGTCTGGACCTCCTCCTACCACATCCGGCGCGGCGGCTACGAGACGTACGCGAGGGATCCCGCCACGGGCGCCTTCGGCTTCTTCGGGAACTGGGAGGAGCCCGTCGTCTCCCCGGGCGGCCGTTTCGTGGTGTCCCTGCCGGTCACGCGCCTGCGGCGGACCGATCACGAGACCGTACGCCTGCGCGACCGCGCCACCGGCCAGGACCGCGAGCTGCGTACGGTGGACAAGCCGCGCACGTTGTTCGCGCCCTTCTGGTCCTCCGACGGGCGGCGGGTGCTGGCGACGGTCTTCGACAGCGTGAGCGAGGCGCATCCCGTGGGGTTCGCGGTGGTGGACGCGGTCGCGGGCACGGTGAAGGTCACCGAGGCGCCCGGGGCGAAGGACACGTCGTACGTCTGGGGGTCGGACGACGCCAGCGTGTTGCAGCAGGGGCCGGGCGGGGACGTGCGGGCGCTCGCCCTGGACGGACGGGTGCTGCGCAGCTTCCCCGGAGTCGGGCCGCTGGCCGGGGGAGGGGCGGCGCGGACCCCGCTCGGGACGGTCTTCGCCACGAAATGCCCGCAGAACTCGAGAAGGATCTGCTTCTGGGAGGAGACGACCGGCGCCAGGAAGGGCGAGGCCCGGCTGCCGGACGGCGCGGCGTTCCACGGCTGGCTCGACGCCCGCCACCTCCTGGTCACCGTCCCGCGCGGCGAGCGGAGCGACATCGCCATGGCGGACGCGACGGGAAAGGTGGTCAGGACCCTGGCCGACGGCCCCAAGAGCGTGATCGACGACGTCACGCTCTGGTTCACCAGGAAATAGCTCCCGCCTCGGCCGGGGCGGGGCCCGGTGGTCGCGGCGCGGGTCAGTCCCAGGCCGCGGGGTCGGCGGCGAGCTGGCGGATGCGTTCGGGCAGCGAGCCTGAGGCGACCTGTTCGAGCGTGACCTCCTCCAGGATCGAGCGCTCGGTGGCGCGCAGGGCGATCCAGACCTGTTGCAGGGACTCGGCCGGGCCCCGGTAGCCGACGTGCTCGGGACGCTCGCCGCGGACGTTGGCCAGCGGCCCGTCGACCGCCCTGATCACGTCGGCCAGCGTGATCTCGGCGGGCGGCCTGGCCAGCACGTAACCGCCCTCAGGGCCCCGCTGCCCGCGTACGAGGCCGGCGCGGCGCATCTGGAGCAGGATGTTCTCCAGGTATTTGGGTGGCATGTCCTGCTCTTTGGCGAGCTCGCCCACAGTAGTCGGGCCCGCACCGGCAGCGGCCAGTTCGGCGGCGGCTCGGAGGGCGTAGTCGACACGAGCGGATAGGCGCATGTTCTCGATTATCCCCCCTGGTCAACACTGGTTAGGCGCAAGGTCGTCAGATCGGGCAGGTGATCTCAATCCGGCGGGCCCGCACGGGGGCGTGTGCTCGCCGGTGAGAGCAGGCAGGACATGGAGCGCTAAACTTCCAACAACCTTTTCCGATAACGGTCCTTTCGATGCGACGGCGGGAATCAGCGTGGAGCGACGCCCTGGTGTGCCCAGACTGCTCAGGGAGATCAATGACCGGGCCGCACTGGAGCTGCTGCTGGCGACCGGCCCCATGACGCGGGGGCAGATCGGCGACCTGACCGGTCTGTCGAAGGTCACGGCCTCCCAGACGCTGGCGAGGCTGGAGGAGCGCGGGCTGGTCGAGGTGGTCGGCACGCAGGCGGGCGGGCGCGGCCCCAACGCGGCGCTCTACTCGGTGATCGCCTCCAGCGCCTACGTGGCCGGCCTGGAGGTCGGGCCCGAGCTGATCTCCACGGCCGTGGCCGACATCCACGGCCACACCATCGCCGAGGTCAGCGTCGCCCCCAACGGCCACGACGACCCGGTCTCCGTCGTGCACGGCGCGATCGCCAAGGCCTGTCGCAGCGCCAAGGTCAGCATCTCCAAGCTGCGCGGCGTGGTCATCGGCACGCCCGGCGTGGTCGATCCGCGCAGCGGCGACATCCGCTTCTCCTTCGACCTGCCCGGCTGGCACGAGGGCATCCACGAGGCCCTGGCGGGCGATCTGCGGCGCCAGGTCACCATCGAGAACGACGTCAACCTCGCCGCCATCGCCGAGCGCGCCGACGGGGCGGCCCAGGGGGTCGACGACTTCGTGCTGCTGTGGTCCAGCCGTGGCCTGGGGATGGCCGTGATGCTGGGGGGCAAGCTGCACCGGGGGCGTTCCGGCAGCGCGGGCGAGATCGGCTACCTGCCGGTGCCGGGGGTGCCGCTGCCGGAGGACATCCGTACGCTGCCGGGGCGGCTGCCCTCCCTGGCGGGCGGCCTGCAGTCGCTGGTCAGCGCCGAGGCGGTGACGGAGCTGGCCCAGGGCTACGGGTTCGCGGCCGGCAGCGCGACCGAGTGCGTCAGGGTGGCGGCGGCGGCCGGGGCCGCGGGGGAGCCGCTGCTCGACGAGATCGCGCACCGGCTGGCCCTGGGGGTGGCGGCGGTGTGCGTGATCCTCGATCCCGGGCTGGTGGTGCTGGCCGGGGAGGTGGGGCACGCCGGGGGCGCGGCGCTGACGTCCCGGGTGGAGGAGGCGGTGGCCCGCATCTGCCCGGTGCGGCCCCAGGTCGTGACCACGACGGTGACCGACAAGAACCCGGTGCTGCGCGGGGCCGTGCTGGCGGCCCTTGAGCGGGCCCGCGAGGATCTGCTGGCTCCCTGAGCCCGCTCATACGCCCAGATCACGCGCTCGGGTCACGCGCTGGGCGGTGCCAGGCGCGGGCCGCGATAGGGCAGGGTGGTGCTGTAGACCACGTTGGTGGTGGTGCCGCCGAACGCGGCGAGCTCGTTGACGACCTGTTCGAGGTGCGCCATCGACGTCGCGGTCACCTTGAGCACATAACAGTCGTCTCCGGTGGTGCGCAGGCACTCCAGGATCTCCGGCCGCCGCTCCAGCAGCCGGTGCAGCGGCTCGTGCCGGCTGCCGGGGTATTTCAGCCGGACCACGGCGAGCACGGCGAAGCCCGTCTTGGACAGGTCGACCTCGGCACGGTAGCCGCTGATCACCCCGTCGGCCTCCAGCCGCCGCACCCGTTCGCTGGTGGCCGACGCGCTCAGCTTGACCCGGCGGCTCAGCTCGGTGATGGGGAGTCGGCCGTCGCTCTGCAGCTCGCCGAGGATGGCCCAGTCGATGGCGTCAAGATTCTCGGCCATGGGGCCAATCTACCGGGATATTCACGGCGAATGCCGTCGAGGGCCGGGAACACGGTGTTCACAGTCCGTAGGCGCCGTGGTTAACGTGGGTCACGTGCAGATTGGCGTGAACGTACCGAACTTCGCCCCGGGCACCGACCCCGAGTTGCTCCGGCGGTGGGCGCAGACGATCGAGGGGCTCGGCTTCGACCTGCTGATGGTCTCCGACCACATCGCGGTGACCCCTGACGTGGCCGAGAGATATCCCGCGCCGTTCTACGAGCCGTTCACCACGCTGTCCTGGCTGGCCGGGGTGACCTCCCGGGTCAGGCTGGGCACCACGGTGGTCGTCGTCCCGTACCGGCACCCGCTGCTCACCGCCCGGATGGCGGCGAACCTCAACCGGCTCAGCGGCGGCCGGTTCGTCCTCGGCGCCGGCGTCGGCTGGGCCCGGCAGGAGTTCGAGGCGCTCGGCGTGCCGTTCGGGCGGCGCGGCGCGCTGACCGACGAATACCTGCGGGCCATGCGCGACGCCTGGCGCGACACCGGCGACTACGACACGGCGCCGATCCCGATCTGGGTCGGCGGCAACAGCGACGCCGCCGTACGCCGGGCCGTGTCGCTCGGTGACGCCTGGCACTCGCTGCGGGGCACGCCCGGCTGGCTGGCGGAGGGAGCCGGGCGGCTGAAGGCCGTCGCCGGTGAGCTGGGCCGCCCGGTGCCCGCGTTCGCGCCGCGCATCCAACTCCGGGAGAGCGCCGAACCGGTCACCTCCCCGGACCGGCCCGCCGGGGTCGGCACCATCGACCAGATCATCGCCGACCTCGACCGGCTCCGGCTGCTCGGGGCGGAGACGGTGCTGCTCGACTCGTTCGACGGCGATCTGACCGAGATCGGCAGGCCAGAGCGCGCCTGGCGGACGCTCGCGGCCGTGGCCGCATACCACCACTCCCAGGAGCACCGATGACATCCGACGACGAGAGATTCCTCCGCCGTGCCGTGGAGCTCGCCAGACAGGCCGGGGCGTCCGGCGAGCGGCCCTTCGGCTCGCTGCTGGTCGGCGCGGACGGCACCGTGCTGGCCGAGGACCACAACACCGTGGTCTCCGACTCGGACATCACCGCCCACCCGGAGCTGAAGCTGGCCCGCTGGGCCGCTCGCGAACTCGCTCCCGAGACGGCGGCCGTCACCACCATGTTCACCAGTTGCCAGCCCTGCCCGATGTGCGCGACCGCGATCTCCCGCTCCGGCCTCGGCCGGGTGGTGTACGCCCTGTCCGCCGAACAGTTCGAGCAGGTCAAGCCGGTCACCCCGGCGCCGCCCCCGGTACGGTACGAGGGCCCGGCGCTGTTCGACGAGGCCCGCCGGCCGATCGACGACTACTACTGACGCGCAGGAGCGCACCTGACCGAACCGGCCCACCGCCCCGGCTGCGCGTGCCGCGGGGCGGTGGACGGGTCGTCACACGGTCAGCAGCTCGATGGCGGCCTGCGTGTTGGCGCGGGCGGCCCCGTACGTGGCGATGTAGGCGGCGCTGTCAGGACGCCACACGGGCAGGCCCATCTCGATCACCGTCGTGTCGGGACGGGCCGCCACCAGCGCCGAGACCAGCTCCCGGCTCTCGTGGTAGCGGTGCGCGTCCTTGACCACGACGACCAGCGACCGGTTCACGGCCTTGGCCAGCAGCCCGGTCACGTCGGCGGCCGCGGGCTTGACGCGGACGACCTCGGCGTCCGGCAGCCACGGGCCCACGCCCCACGGCACGTCTCCCACGGCGATCGTCGGCGGGGTGTCCACCTCGACCACCAGGGGGTCGACGAGGGGCTCCGCCGCGCCGGTCAGGCGTACGGCGCGGCGGGCCGCGTCCAGGCCGACCGCGTCCCGCTCGGACGCGATCCGCTCCGGCCCGCCGAGCCAGGAGTGCAGGGCCGCCACCCGCGCCGCAGCCTCCTCCAGGCGGGCGACCGGCAACCGGCCCTCGTGCACGGCGGTGACGATCTCGGCGATGACGGCCTGGATGTCGTCGTACGTCGGCACCGGGCCCAGGCACAGCAGGTCGGCCCCGGCCGCGATGGTCAGCACGGCGCCGCCGGCCAGGCCCACGCTCTTGGTGATCGCGTGCATGTCGAGCGCGTCGGTGACGATCACGCCGTCGTAGCCGAGCTCGCCCCTGAGGAGCCCGGTCAGCGCGGCGGCGGACAGCGTGGCCGGCGTGTCGCCGGTCAGCGCCGGCACGGCGACGTGCGCGGTCATCACCGACTTGGCGCCCGCGCCGATGGCCGCCTCGAAGGGCGCGAGCTCCCGCTCCCGCAGCACGTCCAGGCCGACGTCCACGACGGGCACGGCCACGTGCGAGTCGATCCGGGTGGCGCCGTGCCCGGGGAAGTGCTTGACGCAGGCGGCCACGCGCACCGACTGCAGCCCTTCGACGGCGGCCGCCGTGTGCCTGGCGACCAGCTCCGCCTCGGCGCCGAACGACCTGGTGCCGATCACCGGGTTGTCCGCCTCGGAGTTGACGTCGGCGCTGGGCGCCATGTCCAGGTTGATGCCGCTCGCGACCAGCTCCGAGCCGATGGCCCGGTAGACCCGCCGGGTCAGCTCCACGTCGTCCACGGCCCCGAGGGCCGCGTTGCCCGGGTACGGGCTGCCCACGTGGTAGGCGAGGCGCGTGACGTCCCCGCCCTCCTCGTCGAGCGAGATGACGGGCTCGCCGGCGCCGCGTAGCGCGGTGGTCAGGTCGAGCACCTGGCCGGGGTCGGACACGTTGAAGCCGAAGAGCGTCACGCCGCCCAGACCTTGCTCCAGCTCACGCAGCACCCATTCGGGTGGCCGCAGGCCCTGGAAGGCGACGAGCAGTGTGCCGGCCGCGAGGCGGCGCAGCCCCCGATCACTCTGACTCATGGCTCCTCATCAAGAGAGTGTTGACATGCGGAATTGACGGCATGGCCGGGTACGGCCCCGGCGTGCCGTACACGGCCTCGCCGGTG
Organism: Nonomuraea antimicrobica; assembly: GCF_039536965.1. Classification (NCBI taxonomy): domain Bacteria; kingdom Bacillati; phylum Actinomycetota; class Actinomycetes; order Streptosporangiales; family Streptosporangiaceae; genus Nonomuraea; species Nonomuraea antimicrobica. The sequence goes on from NZ_BAAAZP010000187.1 coordinate 6,323, forward strand.
GGTCAGCCCTTCACGGCCCCGGCGACCAAGCCGGAGACCATGCGGCGCTGGACGAGCAGGAAGAAGACGACGACGGGCAGCGTCATCAGCGTGGCCCCGGCCATGATGGCGCCCCAGTCGACGCCCTTCTGGCCGAAGAAGTACTGCAGGGCGACCGGCATCGTGTACCCCTGCGACCCGGACATCAGGTAGAGGGCGAAGACCAGGTCGTTCCACGCGGTGATGAACGAGAAGATGCTCGTGGCCACGAGTCCCGGCGCGACCAGCGGGAAGAGCACCTTCCAGAAGGTGGTCATGCGGCTGGCCCCGTCGATCCAGGCCGCCTCCTCCAGCGACTTGGGCACCGCGGCGACGAACGTCCGCAACATCCAGACGCCGAACGGCAGCGTCAGCGCGACCTGGGTGATGATCAGCCCGAGGAACTGGTCGCCCAGCCCCACCCGCTTGACCATCATGTACAGCGGGATGAGCAGGCCCTCCGCGGGCAGCATCTGCACGATCAGCAGCACCACGAGGAAGACCCCACGGCCCTTGAAGCGGAAGCGGGCGATCGCGGTGGCCGACAGCAGCGCGAAGGCCGAGCCGATGAGCACGGTGCCGAGCGCCACGATCGCGCTGTTGCGCATGTAGAGCCAGATGGAGTTGTTCGCGACGCCCTCGGTGAGCACCCTTGCGAAGTGGTCGAAGGTGAAGTGCGTCGGGAACGGGATGAACTCCGTGGTGAAGATCTGGTCGTTCTCCTTGAAGCCGGTGGAGACCATCCAGTAGACGGGGAAGACGGCGTAGAGGAAGACCAGGATCCCGGCCGTGTTCAGGAGGATCTTGCCGAGCCTCTTGCGTGCGAGCGGGGTCACATCTCCTCCTGCTTCACGATCTGCCTGACGTACACGACGGTGATGATGAGCAGGATGATCGTCAGCACCACGGAGATCGCCGCGCCCGTGCCCAGTTTCGGCGGGGGCTTGAACGCCTCGGCGACGGCGTACATCGACAGGTTGAAGCCGTCACGGTTGGTCGGCCCGTTCATGAGCACGTAGAGCTGGCTGAACACCTTGAAGTCCCAGATGATCGACAGGATCGTCAGGACGGCGAAGACCGGCTTGAGCAGCGGAAGGGTGATCCGCCGGAACGTGTGCCACGGGCCGGAGCCGTCCACTCTGGCGGCCTCGTACAGCTCGGCCGGGATGCCCTTGAGACCGGCCAGCACCGAGACGGCGATGAACGGGAACCCGGCCCACACCACGCAGACGACCAGCGCGATGTAGAGGGGGACGGTGTCGTTGAGCCAGGGGGTGCCGGTCCAGCTCGACTGCCCGTCGGGCGGGGCCGCGAGCCAGTCGGGCAGCAGGTTCAGCGCCCAGTTGACGATGCCGGCCTCGGCGTCGAAGAGCGAGCGCCAGATGACGCCCTGCGCCACCGGCGGCACGGCCCAGGCGAACATGCAGCCGATGACCACGAACAGCGACATCCTCCTGCCCAGCCGGTGCAGCAGCACCCCCACGGCCGTGCCGACGATCAGCGTGAGTGAGACGGCGACGAAGGCGAAGACGACGGTGTTGCGCAGGGCCGACCAGAAGATGTCGTTTTCGAAGATCTTCGTGAAGTTCTCCAGCCCCACCCACTCGGCCGGTCTGCTGCCCCTGATCTGGGCCAGACCGACCTTCTGGAAGGCCATGACCGCCAGCTGGAACATCGGGTAGAGGAGGAGGCCCGCGATGACCAGCAGGCCGGGGATGAGCAGGAGGTACGGGATGCTCCATACCGGCAGCCCGCTGCCCCGCGCGCTCCGGGCGCTCTTCTTGCGCCGGCGGCCCGGGGCGGGGGACGAGTCCCTGCCCCGGGCGACCGTTGTCGTGTCCGCCATCGTTACTGGTTCAGGATCTCTTCGAGTTCCTTGTTGGCGTCAGCGAGGGCGGTGGCGGCGTCCTTCTTGCCCTCGATGACGGCCCGTGCCGCGTTCTGCATCACGGCCTTGGTCGCGTCGGCCTCGGTCCAGTTCGGGTCGGCGGGGAACGCCTTGGCCTTGGCGAAGGCCTGGGCGAACGCGCCCTGGGCGGGGTCCTCGTTCATGGCGGCCAGGGTGTCGGGGTAGACCGGGAGCAGGCCGCCCTCCTTGGCGTAGCGGTCGGCCCAGGTCTTGCTGGTGGCGAGCTTGATGTACTCCTTGCCCAGCTCGGCCTGCTGGGTGCCGCCCCACAGCGCGATGTCGTTGCCGCCGAAGAAGGACGCGGCCGGTTCGCCGGTCTTGGAGGGCAGCGGGAAGAAGGCGAGCTTGTCGCCCTTCAGCTTGCCCTTGGAGTCCTCCTCGATGCCGGACAGGTCCCACGCGGCGGTGAGGTACATCGCGACCTTGTCGTTGGCGAAGCGCTTGCGGATGTCCACCGTGTTGAGCGTCAGGTTCGCCTTGCTGGACAGGCCGCTCTGGACCAGGCCGGTGTAGGTCTCGAAGCCCTTGGCGAAGCCGGGCTCGGTGACCTTGCCGACCCACTTGTCGCCTTCCTTGACGGCGTACTCGCCGCCCTCGGACCAGGCGAACGCGGCCAGCAGGTGGTTGGCGTCGGAGCCGCCGTTGAAGGCGAAGCCGTCCACCCCCTCGCCCTTCTCCTCCTGGATCTTCTTGGCGGCGGCGACCAGCTCGTCCCAGGTCTTGGGGATCTCGATCTTGAGGTCCTCGAACCAGTCCTTGCGGTAGAGGACGGCGCGGGCGCCGGCGCCCCACGGAACGGCGTAGATCTCGTTGTCGACGGTCTCGTAGCCGTACAGGTTCTGGGGGATCTGCGACCGGTCGCCCTCGCGGGCGATGTCGGTGATCGGCTCAAGCGCGTCCTGGCTCTGCCACATCGGCACCTGGTCGTTGCCGATCTCCGTCACGTCCGGGCCCGTGCCGGTGGCGGCGGCGGCGAACTTGTCGGCCACCTGCGGCCAGGGGATCCACTCAAGCCTGACGTCGGCTCCGGTCTGCGTCTTGAACTCGGCGTTCAGTTCCTCCATGTACTTGGCCGCGGCCGGGTTGCTGTCACCGAGCCGCCAGACGCTGAGCGTCTTGCCGGCGAACTTGGGGCCGGAGGCGGCGGCACTGGGTGAGGACGTGGTGGAGGGCTGTTCACTCGAGCCACAGGCGGCGATGCCCAGGGCCAGTGCGGCCGTGGTGACCGTAGTGGCCGTGATCTTCGCGATCCTCACAGGGTTCTCCCTTCCCGGGTGCCGGCCAACGGTCCCGCACCAGGCTGATCGTCAAATGCCGAACGATGTTGTTAAACTAACAAGAAACTTTCTTAAAAAAAACGCTCGTTAGCCGATCGTGACGAGAAGGGTGCGCCGATGAGCCGAGACCCGGGAACCCCCCGGTTGCTGCGCCGGTTGAACGACCGGGCGGCACTCGAACTGCTTCTCGGAGACGGCCCTCTCACCCGTGCCGAGCTCGGTGAGCGCACAGGGCTCTCCAAGGTAACCGCCGGTCAGCTCCTTGCCCGCCTGGAGGAACGTGGGCTGGTGGAGGTCGCGGGCGAGCGCGCGGGAGGCAGGGGGCCCCACGCCGCCCTGTACGCCGTGGTTCCCTCCAGCGCGTACGTCGCGGGCCTCGAGGTCCTGCCCGACAGCCTCACCGTCGGTGTGGCGGACATCACAGGCCGGGTCGCCGTCGAGGTCACCCTCGACCCGGCCAACGGCCGCGACCCCGTCAAGGCGGTGCACGCCGCCGTGCGCCGGGCCTGCGACGCGGCCGACATCGAGCTGTCGCAACTGCGCTCGTTCGTCATCGGCACCAGGGGAGTGGTCGACCCCGGCACCGGGGACGTGCGCTGGTCGTACGACCTGCCCGCCTGGCACGTCGGCGTGCTGGCCAGCCTGCGCCAGACGCTCGGCGCCTCGGTCACCATCGAGAACGACGTCAACCTGGTCGCCCTCGCCGAGCACCGCTACGGCGCGGCGGCCGGGGTCGACGACTTCGTGGTCATCTGGGCCGGGGTCGGCCAGGGCCTGGGCGTCATGCTGGGCGGCAGGCCGCACCGGGGCATCTCCGGGGCGGCGGGCGAGATCGGCTGGCTGCCGGTGCCGGGGGAGCCCCTGCCCTCGGACGTCTCCCAGCCGCAGTCGGGCTCGTACCAGCGCCTGGTGGGTCACGACGCCCTGCGCGGGCTGGCCGTGGAGCGCGGGCTGAGCGGCGCCACGGTGCCCGACCTGGTACGCGAGGGCGACGAGGACTTCCTCGACGAGGTCGCGGCCCGGCTGGCCGTGGGCGCGGCGGCCGTGACCGTCGTGCTCGACCCCGAGCTGATCGTGCTCAGCGGCGACGTCGGCCGCGCGGGCGGCGAGAGGCTGGCGGTGAAGGTGCAGCGGGCCGTGGCCCGGATGTGCCCGAGCAGGCCCGCCGTCGTGACGACCAAGGTGGCCGGGAACGCCGTGCTGCGCGGCGCTCTGGTGGCGGCCCTGGAGCAGGCCCGGGAACAGGTCTTCTCCGACACTGTGTGAGAATCTCTGCCCATGTGGCACTCCCCGAACGATGTCGTGCTCATCTCCGATCCCCGTGTGACCTCGATCCCGGTGCGGGAGAGCGGCGAGCCGCTCGCGGACGTACGCGGGCGGCTGCGGGTGGACGACCGGCTGGCCGACGACCGGGGCGCCTACGCGTACCTGCGCGAGGGTGTGCTGCGGCGCCTGGAGCACGCCGAGCGTCTGCTGCCCGACGGCTACCACCTCCTGGTCGTGGAGGGCTACCGGCCCGTCGCCACGCAACGCCGGATCTTCGACCAGTATCGGGCTGAGCTGCAAACCACATTTCCTAACATGTCGCCTGACCAGGTATATATCGCGGCGAGCCGCTATGTGTCACCGGTCGAGGTGGCCCCGCACACCGCCGGCGCCGCCGTCGATCTCACCCTGTGCGCCCCCGACGGCCTCGAATACGACATGGGCACCGCGGTCAACGACAACCCGGAGCAGAGCGACGGCGCTTGCTTCACCGCCGCCCCGAACATCTCCGACGACGCCCGCGCCAACCGCAAGCTGCTGGCCGCCGCCCTGGAGCCGGCCGGGCTGGTCAACTACCCGACCGAGTGGTGGCACTGGTCGTACGGAGACCGCTACTGGGCGATGTCCACCCAAGCGGAGCACGCGCTCTTCGGCCCGGTGGAGTTCACCGGCTGACAACCCTTTGCCGTCAGGGTTTTCCACAGGGCGTGGTAGGGGCACAACCCCGTACGGAGGTTCTCGACTTCCCAGCGAGGTGTGGGCATGGTTCCACTCATCGGGATCGAAGAGGAATACCTCGTGGTCGATCCCCGCACTCGCCACGTGACTCCCCGGGCGGCAGAGGTCCTTGCCGCGGCGACGGACGTGCTCGACGTGGTGCATGAAATCACCAGATTCCAGGTGGAGGCCCGCACGCCGCCCTCCGCCGACCTGAGCGACCTGGGCTCGCACCTGCGCGCGGCCCGCAAGGAGCTGGCGGTCGCGGCCCGCTCCCGCGGGCTGGCCGTGGTCGCGTGCGGCATGCCGGTCCTGGGCAAAGTGATGCCGCCGCCGCTCACCGACGACGACCGCTACCTGCGGGGCCGGGTGCTCTACCGCGCGCTGCAGGACGAGCTGAGCATCTGCGCCCTGCACGTGCACGTGGACGTGCCCGACCCCGAGCACGCCGTCTACGTGGGCAACCACTTACGGCCCTGGCTGCCGACGCTGATCGCGCTGGCCGCCAACTCGCCGTTCTTCGTGGGCCGCGACACGGGCTACGCCTCCTGGCGGGTGATCTCCTGGGGGCGCTGGCCGGTGTCGGGGGCGCCGCCCTTCTTCCCGTCGTTCGGGGCGTACGAGCTGGCCCTGCGGTCCCTGGCGGAGTCGGGCGCGCTGCTCGACGCCAAGACCGTCTACTGGGACTCACGCCCGTCGCCCCTGCTGCCCACCGTGGAGATCAGGGTGGCCGACGTGCCGCTCGACGTGGCCGACAGCCTCACCCTGATCGGGCTCATCCGCGCGCTGGTGGTCACCGCGCTGGGCGCCGTGGCGCGCGGTGACCGGGGGCTGCCGGTGCCGTCGGAGGTGCTGCGCGCCGCGTACTGGCGGGCCGCCCGCGACGGGCTGCGGGGCGACAGCCTCGACATGCGGCACGGCACGCTCGTGCCCGCGGCGGTGCTGGCCGGGCGCCTCCTGGAGCACGTACGCCCGGCGCTGGCCGAGGCCGGCGACCTGACGTACGTCCAGGAGGGCCTCGACCGGCTGCTGCGCCAGGGGTCGGGAGCGATGCGGCAGCGGCGGGCGTACGCGCGAGGCCACGACCTGGCCGAGGTGGTGGACGACCTCATCGAGGCCACCGTCGCCTAGCCGTCGTGCGCCCCGCCGGCCGTCACCGTCCGGCGGCGTAGCCCTGGGCGCCGCGCGGGTTGGCGGCGGCCTTGAGGAAGGCGCCGTCGCGGGCGACCGCGCTGAGCCGGCCGAGCGACCACGGGTCCTGCACCTCGACCTCGTGGCCGCGCCGCCGCAGCTCCGCCACGACGCCCGGGTCGACGCGGTCCTCGACGTGCAGGACGCCGGGGCGGGACCCGCGCGGGTAGAACGAGCTGGGGAAATGCTCGGAGTGGAACATGGGGGCGTCGATGGCCTCCTGAAGGTTCAGCCCGCCGTGGACGACCGCGAGGAAGAAGGCCAGGCTCCACTGGTCCTGCTGGTCGCCGCCCGGCGTGCCGAAGGCCAGCCACGGCCTGCCGTCCCTGAGCGCGAACGACGGCGACAGCGTGGTGCGCGGGCGCGTCCCCGGGCGCAGGGCCGCGGCCACGCCGTCCTGCAGCCAGAACATCTGAGCCCGCGTGCCCAGGCAGAATCCCAGCTCGGGGATGGTGGGGGAGCTCTGCAGCCAGCCGCCGCTGGGGGTGGCGGAGACCATGTTGCCGAAGCGGTCCACGACGTCGACGTGGCAGGTGTCGCCCTTGACCGTGCCGTCGCGGGCCACCGTGGGCTCGCCCACGCCCTGGGGCGAGCGGGCGCCGGACAGGCCGGGCGCGTCGCCGGCCGTGCCCGGGTCGGGGAAGTCGGGCAGGCGCGGCGCGCGCCCGCCGGGAGCGCCGGGCCGCAGCTCCAGGCTGGCGTGGGGGCCGATCAGCCGGCGTCGCTCGGCGTTGTAGGCCGGGCTCAGCAGGTCGGACATGGGCACGTCGGTGTCGCCGTACCACGCCTCGCGGTCGGCGAAGGCCAGCTTGGCGGCCTCGGTGACCGTGTGCACGTAGTCGGCGCCGAGGAAGTCCGCCGCGTCCAGGCCGAGGTCCTTCAGCAGGGCGAGCTGCTGCAGGAACACCGGCCCCTGTCCCCACGGGCCCGTCTTGCACACGGTGTGGCCGTGGTAGTCGAAGGTCAGCGGCTCTTCGACGGTGGCCGTCCAGCCCGCCAGGTCGTCGCCGGTCAGCAGCCCGCCGTGCACCTCGCCCGAGCTGTCGCGCCAGGCCGTCTTGGCGCAGAACGCGGCGACGGCCTCGGCCACGAAGCCCTCGTACCAGGCTTTCCTGGCGGCGGCGAGCTGACCCTCGCGGGTGCTCGACGCGGACTCGGCCTCGGCGACCACCCGCCGGTAGGTGGCGGCCAGCACGGGGTTGGCCAGCTTCGAGCCGGGGGCCGGGACGTTCCCGCCGGGCAGCCACCGCGCCGCGGAGGTGGGCCAGTCGTCGTTGAACAATCCCTCGACGGACTCGATCGTGGCCGAGATCCGCTCCAGCACCGGGACTCCGTGCTCGGCGTAGTGGATCGCGGGCGCCAGCACGTCGGCCAGCGACCAGGTGCCCCAGCGTTCGAGCAGCAGCATCCAGCCGCCGAACGCCCCAGGCACGGTCGCCGCCAGCAGCCCGGTGCCGGGCACGACGTCCAGGCCCAGCTCGGCGAAGCGCTCGATGGTGGCCGCGGCGGGGGCGGTGCCCTGCCCGCACACGACCGACACCTTCTGCTCGGCCTCGCTCCACAACAGGATCGGCACCTCGCCGCCGGGGCCGTTCAGGTGCGGCTCGGCGACCTGCAGCACGAATCCGGCGGCCACCGCCGCGTCGAACGCGTTGCCGCCGCGTTCCAGCACGCCCATGCCGGTGGCGGAGGCCAGCCAGTGCGTGCCGGCGACCATCCCGAAGTCGCCCGTCAGCTCGGGCCTGGTGGTGAACAAGATCTCTCCTTCTTGTGGGACGGCGCTATCGCACCGCGGCCGCGTCGGGGACGCGGTCCGCCGTGACCAGATGGCAGGCGGCCGGATGGCCGTTGCCGCGTGAATCGGTCAAAGGGGGCTCGATGGTACGGCACTCGTCGTACGCGAGCGGGCACCGGGTGTGGAACCGGCAGCCCGAGGGCGGATCGACCGGGCTGGGCACGTCACCGCCCAGCACGATCCTGCGCCGCTCCCGCTGCCTGACCGGGTCGGCCACCGGCGCCGCCGACAGCAGTGCCTGCGTGTACGGATGCCGCGGCCCGGCGAAGATCTCGGCCGTCGGCCCGGACTCCACGATCTTGCCGAGGTACATGACCGCGATCCGGTCGGCCAGGAACTCCACCACCGACAGGTCATGGGTGATGAACAGGCACGAGAAGCCCATGTCGCGCTGCAGATCGGTGATCAGGTTGAGCACCGACGCCTGCACCGACACGTCCAGCGCCGACACCGGCTCGTCGGCCACGACCAGCCTGGGCTCCAGGATCAGCGCCCTGGCCAGCCCCACCCGCTGCCGCTGCCCGCCGGACAGCTCGTGCGGATGGCGCGTCCGCATCTCCTGGCGCAGCCCGACCTTCTCCAGCATGGCGCCTACGCGCCGCGCCGCCTCCCGCCGGTCGGCCAGCCGGTGCCGCAGCAGCGGCTCGCCCACGATCCGCTCGATCGTGAAACGCGGGTTGAGCGAGGAGAAGGGGTCCTGGAAGACCATGTGGACGTTTCTGCGCAGCGGGCGCATGGCCCGGCGCGACAGGTGCGTGATGTCGCGCCCGTCCAGCTCGATCGTGCCCGCGGTCGGCTCGGTCAGGCGCAGCACGCACTTGCCGACGGTCGACTTGCCGCTGCCGACTCGCCGACCAGCCCGAGCACCTCACCTTGGCCGATCTCCAGCGACAGGCCGTCCACGGCGCGTACCGGGCCGTAGTGCTTGACCAGGTCGTCGATGCGCAGGATCACGTCCCACCTCCGGGGTGGTAGCAGGCGGCGAGATGGTCGTCGGCCTGGCGGGTGAGCGGGGGCCTGGACAGCCGGCAGTCCGCCCGGACGCGCGGGCAGCGGTCGTGGAAGGCGCACTCGTCGGGGTCGGAGAGCGGCGAGGGCACCATGCCGGGGATCTCGGCCAGGCGGCCGTTCACGGCGGCGGAGGGCAGGGCCTTCATCAGCCCCAGCGTGTACGGGTGCCGCGGGCTCGCGAACAGTTCGGTCACCGGGGCCTGCTCGACGGCGCGGCCCGCGTACATGACCACGGCCCGGTCGGCGAGGTCGGCCACCACGCCCAGGTCGTGCGTGATCAGGATGATCGCGGTGCCCAGGCGGTCGCGCAGGTCGCGGAACACGTCCAGCACCCCGGCCTGGATCGTCACGTCGAGCGCCGTGGTGGGCTCGTCGGCGATCAGCACCCGCGGCGAGCAGGCCACCGCGATCGCGATCATCACGCGCTGCCGCATGCCGCCGGAGAGCTGGTGCGGGTACTCCTTCATCCTGCGCCGCGCCGCCGGGATGCCGACCAGCTCCAGCAGCTCCACGGCCCGCCGGTCGGCGGCCTGCCGCGACAGGCGCTCGTGCCGGCGCAGCACCTCGGTGATCTGGTATCCGACGGAGAACGACGGGTTCAGCGAGGTCATGGGCTCCTGGAAGACGACCGAGACCTCCTTGCCGCGTACCCGCCGCAGCTCGGCCTCAGGGAGCGTGGTCAGCTCGCGGCCGTCGAGCCTGACCGAGCCCGACAGCCGGGTCGTGTCCGGCGGCAGCAGCCTGGGCACCGACATGGCGGTGACCGACTTGCCGCAGCCGGACTCCCCGCACAGCGCGAGGATCTCGCCCTCGTCCAGGGTGAGCGAGATGTCCCTGACCGCCTGGACGAGGCCGTCCTCGGTGTCGAAGCCCACGCTCAGGTCGGTGATCTCCAGCAGGCTCATCGGACGCTCCTCGGATCCAGTACGTCACGCAGCCCGTCACCGAGCAGGTTGAAGCCGAGCGTGGCCAGCGCGATCATGAGACCGGGCCAGACCGCCAGCCACGGCGCGTCGCTCAGGTACTGCTGGGCCGTCGTCAGCATCACGCCCCACGACGGAGTCGGCGGCTGCACGCCCAGGCCCAGGAACGACAGCGTGGACTCCCCGATGATCGCCGCCGGGATCGCCACCGTGGCCTGCACGATGAGAGGGCTGGCGCAGTTCGGCAGGACGTAGCGGAAGATGAGGTGCCCGTCTCCTGAGCCGTCGGCGACGGCCGCGGCCACGTAGTCCATCTCCCTGACCGCCAGCACCTCGCCCCTGGTGATCCGGATGACGGCGGGGAGTTGGGAGAAGCCCAGCGCCAGCACCACGCCCTTCAGCGAGGGCCCGATGATCGCCGCCAGGCCCACCGCGAACACCAGGAACGGGAACGCCAGCGTCACGTCCACCAGCCGCATCACGACCGGGTCCAGCCAGCGCCGGTAGAACCCGGCGACCAGCCCGATCGGGATGCCCACGGCCATCGCCAGCAGCGTGGACAGCACCCCGGCCTGCAACGAGACCTGGGCGCCGTGCGCGATCCTGGCGAACGCGTCGCGCTCCAGGTCGTCGGTGCCCATCGGGTGCGCGCCCGACGGCGGCGCGAGCGTGGCCAGGTATTCCTGCGCCGCCGGATCGCCGGTCACCAGCGGGCCGACCAGCGCCAGCAGCACGAACGCCACCACCAGCACCAGCCCGGCCATCGGCATCGGACGTCTCCTGAAACGCCGCCACAGCCTAGTCATGTGCGCCTCCCGACAGCCTGATGCGCGGGTTGAGCAAGGCGTAGGCGATGTCGACGAGCAGGTTGACCAGCACGTATCCGATGACCGTGATCAGCACGACGGCCTGGATGACCGGGTAGTTCCTGGTCAGGACCGCGTCCACGGTCAGCTTGCCGAAGCCGGGGATCACGAAGATCTGCTCGGTCACCACGGCCCCGCTGATCAGCGCCCCGAGCTGCAGGCCGAGCACGGTCACCACGGTCGTCAGGCTGTTGCGCAGCGCGTGCGCGCCCACGACCTTGACCTCCGACAGGCCCTTCGACCTGGCGGTGCGGACGTAGTCGGCCGACAGCGCGCCCAGCATGGCCGAGCGGGTCTGCCGCATGAGGATCGCGGCGAAGCCGGTGCCGAGCACGAGCGCGGGCAGGATCATGCGCTGGAGGTTCTGGACGGGGTCCTCGGTGAAGGGGACGTACCCGGAGGCGGGCAGCACCCGCCAGGTGACCGCGAACAGCAGGATGCCGAGCAGGCCCAGCCAGAAGTGCGGCACCGACAGCCCGGCCAGGCCGAACCCGGTGGCCAGGTAGTCGGCGGCCTTGCCGCGCCGGACGGCCGCCACGATGCCCGCCCCCACGCCGACCACGATCGCGACCAGCATGGCCAGCGCCGACAGCTCCAGCGTCACCGGCAGCCGTTCGGCGATGATGTCGATCACGGGGAGCTGGTCCTGCGTCGAGCGGCCGAGGTTGCCGGAGAGCGTCTGGCCGACGTAGTCGAGGTACTGCGCGGGCAGCGGCTTGTCCAGGCCGAACTCGTGCCGGATGGCCGCCACCACGGCGGGCGAGGCCTCCTCGCCCGCCATGACCGTGGCCGGGTCGCCCGGCAGCGCCCTGATCCCCAGGAAGATCAGGACGCTGCCCAGGAACAACACGATCACCGCTGATCCGCAGCGCCGGAGGATGAACCAGAGCATTACGCGGCGAACCCGGCGGTGACGAAGCGCGGCAGGCCGTCCTTGAAGTACTGGACGCCGGCGACGTTCTTGCTCATCCCCAGGTAGTACTTGTTGTGGTACAGGTACAGGACGCCCCGAAGCTCGGCGGCCCTGCGCATGGAGCTGCCGTAGAGCTCGGCCCGCTTGGCCGGGTCGGATTCGGCGGCGGCCTGCTTGATCGGGTCGTCGATGCCCGGGTCCGACATGCCGCTGTAGTTGTTGCTGCCCTTGGTGGTGACCAGGTTCGTGAGGTTGCCGTCCGGGTCGACGCGGCCCGACCAGCCGTTCAGCAACACGTCGAACTTGCCCGACTTGCCCTGCTCAAGGGTGCTGACGAACTCGGCCGTCTGCACGCTCACGTCGAAGCCGGCCTCCTTGGCCATCTGCTGGATCACCTGCGCCAGGCGCTGGTTGACGGCGTCGTTCGGGCTGGTGAGCGTGACCGGCACCGGTGCCGGCACGCCGGACGCCTGCACGAGCTGCTTGGCCTTGGACAGGTCGCGCTTGGGGCACTGCAGGTCCTTCGACCGGTACGGGCTGTCCAGCGCCACCGGGTAGCAGTCGACCTCGTGCAGGCCGTTGTACACGGTCTTGTTGATCACGTCGCGGTCGAGCGCCAGCTCGAACGCCTCACGCAGCTCCGGGCTCTTGGCCAGCGCCGTGTTCACGGTGCCCGGCTGCTCGGTGGAGCCGTTGGCGTTCCCGGTGTTGATCGTGATGCCGTAGTAGCCGAGGCCGCCGCCGGACACGACGGTCAGGTTGGGGTCGGTCTGCACGCCCTTGACCGTGGTCGTGGCGAGCTGGTCGGCCACCTGCACGTCGCCGGACTTGAGGTTCGCGGCCCGTACGTTGGGGTCGACGATGATCTTGTAGACCAGCCGGTCCAGCTTGACCTTGGCCGCGTCGTAGTAGTCCGGCGCCTTGTCCAGCACGATCTGGCTGCCGGAGGTCCTGCTCGCGAACGTGAACGGCCCGACGCACACCGGGCTCGCGCCGAAGTTGTCGGCGGCGGCGTCGAGCGCCTTCGGTGACATGATCATGCCCGCGCGGTCGGCGAGCTGCGCGGTCAGCGGTGTGAACGCCTGCGACAGCGTGAGCCGCACGGTCGCCGGGTCGACCGCCGTGACCTCGGACACCGCCGCCAGGTCTGCCTGGCGCGCGGACTTCTCCCAGGTGCGATGCCGGTCGAGGGACTTCTTGACCGCCTCGGCGTCGAAGGGCGTGCCGTCGTTGAACTTCACGCCCTGGCGCAGCTTGATCGTCACCTCCTTGCCGTCGTCGGAGACCTCGGGCAGGGCGGTGGCGAGCTGCGGGACGAGGCTCGCCGAGGCGTCGATGTCGTAGAGCTTCTCGCACATGTTCGCGAACACCTCGCGGCCCACCAGCGTGGTCGAGATGCTCGGGTCGAGGGCGTCGGGGTCGGCGTTGAGCGCGATGTTCAGCGTGCCGCCGCCCTTGACCGGCCGGTTGTCGGCCGAGTGGGCGGATATCGAGGGAGGGGCCGAGGACGTGGAGCCGGAGCCGCCTCCGCCGCAAGCCGTCAGAGCGAGGGGGAGGGCGGCAAGTGCCACGACGAGCCTGGGGGACGGTCTCATGAGGCCCCCGTTGGTGCGTATTTGGGAGACTGTATACAAGACCTGACATTGCAATGGTATTTCGCAACCCTATGTTGTTACCTGAGTGTTTTCCAATCGTTTGGGGGTTTTAGTGCGGTGGTGGGTGCCGCGCCGACGGTCGCCGGGCCCGCCGGGGGCATCGTCATACCCGGTGTGAGGTCACTCATGTCGGGACCATCGTTGACAAGTAGTCAGGTCTTCTTCTTAGCCCGTTGTACCAGCCACAGGCTCACGCCGTACATGGCCAGGCCGAGCACCATGAACCCGATCGCCACCGGCCAGCGCAGCCCCGGCGGCATGTACGTGGCCAGGAACCACGACTGCCGCAGCCGTCCGTCCGAGATGAAGACGGCCGCGAGGACGCCCTGCGGGATCAGCGGGATGGCGCCGAACGACACCCCTGTGATCACGATGGCCCGCTGCACCTTCGGCATGTCGGGCAGCTTGTACGACGCGCCCGCGGCGGCCCGCCCGTCGGGACGGCGGCCCGTACGCATCAGGTGGAGCAGCTCGGGGCCCTGGGCCGCCAGCCGCCGCTGCGCGAGCAGGCCGAACCCCCAGTAGCACAGCACGCCGGTCACCAGGCCGACCAGCACGCCCCACCAGCCGGACAGGGCCGCGACCGCCACGGCCGGCGCCCCCGTCAGCGCCACGAGCGCCAACGTCAGATACGCCAGACCGGTCAGCGCGCCGTCGTCCTCGCTGGTGCGCAGGGGGTTGCCGGTGCGCCGCTGCGGATCGGTGCCCGGCACCAGCCCGTACACCGAGATGAGCGGCACCAGCCCCGCCGCGCCGCCCAGCAGCGCGGCCACGGCCGCCAGGACCAGCGCCCACGGCCCGCCGGTGACCAGCGTGAACGCCACCGCCACCAGCACCGCCACCGGTCCCACCGTCACCAGCCAGGCCAACTGCCTGCCCCGCACGTCGGACGAGCCCGGCGTCATCAGCGCGAGCCAGAGGACGGTGCCGTCGGTGCCGTAGACGTTGGCGGTCATCGCCGCCGCCATGATGATGAAGATCGGCGCGGCCCACGGCAACATGCCCGTCCAGCCCAGCACGAGGGGCGCGCCCGCGAAGAACACCCCGTAGGCCAGCGCGAACGTGAGCTGATGGTTGCGTACGAGGTCACGCGACCACGTACGCAACTCCTTGGCGACCACCGCGCCGCGCCCGGTGGCGGCCCGCATCGGCCGCCGCCCACGGGCCGAGGGCCGGCTCGCACCCGCCCGCCGCGACAGCAACGCCGCCCACGCCGCCAGCAGCAGCACGATCAGCACCGCCATCGCGGCCAGCGCCGGATACTCACCCCGGACGGCCAGCAACCCCCAGCCCGACGGCAGGTACCGGACGAACTCCGGGATCTGCCCGCCCTGCCCGAACGCCACCGCGAACACCCACGCCTGCCCCAGGAAGGCCAGCACCGCGCCGTTGATCACCCCCGCGGCCACCGCCCCGGCCCGCGAACGCAACGCGATGCCCAGCAGCGCCACCGCCACCTTCGACAGCAACACGAACACCGCGAGCTGCAGCACCATCGCCGGCACCGCCACCAGCGCGTTCACCGGCGTGGTCGCGGCCACGACCAGACCGGCCAGCGCCACCAGGCTGATCACCGGCGCCACGCCCACGAACGCCGACACCAGCAGCCCCGCCGCCATCCTCCGCGCGGGCAGCCCGATCAGCGAGAAGAACTCCGGGCGCAGCGTCTCGTCGCCGCCGCCGGAGAAGACCGGGCCGATGATCCAGCCCAGCATCCACACCGCGTACGCCGCGGCCGGCCAGTCGCCCCCCAGGAAGGCCAGGTAGATCGTGCCCGCCGCGAGCACCAGGCCGAGCGTGCCGCCCATCGCCATCGTGCCGCCGCGCTGGCCCTTGGCCGAATGGCGCAGGATCGCGACCTTCATCCTGACCATCGTGACCGCTACAGCCATGACAGCCCCCTGGCCGCCGTCGAACCCGCGCCCACCAGGTCCACGAACCGGTCCTCCAGGGTCGCCGAGCCGCGTACCTCGTCGAGCGGGCCGGCCGCCGCCACCCGGCCCTTGTCGATCACGCCCACGTGGTCGCAGAGCTGCTCGACCAGCGCCATCACGTGGCTGGACAGCACGATCGAGCCGCCGCCCGCCACGAAGCCGCGCAGGATCATCTTGATCGTCGCCGCCGACACCGGGTCCACCGCCTCGAACGGCTCGTCCAGCACCAGCAGCCTGGGCGCGTGCAGCAGCGCCGTGGCCAGGCCGATCTTCTTGCGCATGCCGGTCGAGTACTCGATCACGAGCGTCTTCTCGGCCGAGTCCAGCTCCAGCACCGACAGCAGCTCCTCGGCCCGCTCGGCCACCACGTCCTTGCTCAGCCCGCGCAGCAGGCCGAGATAGGTCAGCACCTCACGCCCGGTGAGCCGCTCCGGCAGGGCCAGCCCGTCGGGCAGCACGCCGACGAGCTGCTTGGCCCGTGCCGGATCGGACCACACGTCGGCCCCGAAGATCCGCGCTGTGCCGGCGTCGGGCCGCAGCAGGCCCACCGCCATCGACAGCGTGGTCGTCTTGCCCGCGCCGTTCTGCCCGACCAGCCCGTAGAAGGAGCCTTGCGGGACGGTCAGATCGACGTGGTCCACGGCGACGTTCTCGCCGAAGGTCTTGGCTAAACCCTTGATCTCCAAGGCCGATGTCATGCTTGTCTCCTGGTGGCGAGGGTGAAGATGGTGACCAGCTCGCGGGCGAGCAGGTCGAGGTCGAAGCCGGGGTCGGCGAGGAGCCGCCCCGGTACGGCGTCGATGGCGCCCCGGATCGCGATGGCCATGCTCCGCTGGTCGAAGTCGCGGAACTCACCCGATCGCCGGCCCCACTCCAGCACCTTCTCCAGGTCGGTGATCGCGATCTCGGCCTGCTCGGCGTACGGGCCGGGGCTGCCCTCCTCGCCCGGCATGTGGGTGATGATCTCCACCAGCGCCAGGAGGGGCTTGCGGTGCAGCCGCATGAACTCGAGGTTGCTCTCGATGTAGGCGCGCAGGCCCTCGGTCGCGGTGGGCTGGGAGACGATGCGCGGGACCATCAGGTCGGTGGCCAGCCTGGCCACCTCCGCGACGACCGCCTGGATGAGCTGCGTCTTCCCGCCGAAGTGGTACGAGATCACGCCAGTGCTGATCTTGGCCTGCTTGGCGATCCTGGCCAGGGTGGTGCGGGCGTATCCGTGGTCGGCGAGCACTTCGACGGCGCAGGCGATGATCTGGGCCCTGCGCGCCTCTTCAATGAACGTCCGACTTTCTGATGCCACGCTCAAAACTTTAAACGGCCGTTCAAATTCCGGCAAGGCCCCTGATGGGAGCGCGGAATCATCGTGCGGCGGCTCGCGGACGTCACCCGCTGTGCGCGGCCGCCCGGCTCAGCCGCGCAGCCTGCGCGGGGTCGGCTGGAACCCGGCTCAGGCACACAGCCGCAGCCCGCGCGGGGTGGACTTCGGCTCAGGTGCGTAGCCGCAGCCCGCGCGGGATGGAGTTGGACCCGGCTCAGGCGCGTAGCCGGAGCCCGCGTGGGGTCGGGTGGAACCCGGCCGACTCCAGCGCCGCCGCCAACGGGGAGTCGGTGATGGCGGCGCCGTCGGCGCGTTCGACGGTCAGCTTGCCCAGGGCGCCGTCACGGACCGCCAAGGCCAGTGCGTCGACCGCCGGTTGCAGCCGCTCGCCGTCGGTGAACGACAGCAGCGTCTTGCCGCCGCGCTCCACGTACAGGACGAGGTGGCCGTCCACCAGCACGACCAGCGACCCCGCCTTCCTGCCCGGTTTGTGGCCGACGTCGCCGGGGTGCTGCGGCCAGGGGAGCGCGGCGCCGTACGGGTTGGCCGGGTCGGCGGCGGCCAGCACCACGGCTCGCCGCCCACCACCCGGCCTCCGCCTCTCTCCGGCACCGAGAACCGGTCTCTCCCCGGCACCGAGAACCGGTCTCTCCCCGGCACCGAGGACCGGGCCGGAAGGGGCGTCACCGGGCGCGGAACCCGGGGCGATGCCCGGAGCCAGAGCACGCATCCGGTCGACCGCACCGGGCAGGGCGAACTGCGCGCCCCCGAGCCCCTCGACGAAGTAGCCCCGGCGGCATCGCCCGCCCTCCTCGTAAGCCCGTAGAACCTGATAGACGGGCGTGAATCCGCCGGGCAGCCGTTCGGAGGTCACCGCTCCCCGCGTCACCACCCCGTGCCGCTCCAGCAGCACCTCGGCCTGCGCATGGGCCCGCTGGGTGGCGTCGGGCCCCGGCGACGGCAGCAACCACCACCGCCCCGCCACGGTGGGAGGCCCGCTCCTGCTCGGCAGCACCGCCCGGCGCCGCCGCGTCGTGGCGGGCCGGTGCGCGGGACGCCCGGTGCCGAGCGTGGCCCGCAGGGCCGCGAGCGTGTCACCCGACACCCGCCCGGCCCACACCAGGTCCCACAGCGCGGACGCCAGCGCCGCGTCGTCCAGCGACCCCACCTGGTCGGAGAGCCCGCGGAAGAACAGCGCGCCACCCCCGCCGAGCAGCTCGAGCACGCGTTCGTGCACCGGGGTCAGCGTGATGTCGGCGGGCTCGGGCATCAGCAGCGGCGCGGTGTCGGCGAAGTAGAGCGACACCCACCCGTCACCGCCGGGCAGCGAGCCCTGCCCCACCCACATGACGTCGCCCGACGAGGTCAGCTCGTCGAGCAACGCCGGATGGTAGCCGGGCACCCGGGATGGCAGCACCAGCGTCTCCAGCGCCGAGGCCGGCACGGCGGCCCCCTGGAGTTGTTCGATCGAGCGGACCAGCGCGTCCATGGCCCGCGCCGACCCGGTCACACCGCGCTCGGCCGCCCCTGTCAGGCCGCGCTCGCCCGACCCGGTGGCGCCGCGCTCGGCCAGGTCGGAGCCGGTGATGCCGTGCCAGGCGGGCAGGAAGAGCGCCAGCGTCTCGGGCGCGACCGGCTCGACCTCCTTGCGCAGCCGGGCCAGCGACCTGCGGCGCAACATCCGGAGCACGCCCGCGTCGCACCACTCCTCACCCCGCCCGCCCGGCCGGAACTCCCCGCTGACCACCCGCCCGGTCGCCGCCAGCCGCCGCAGCGCGTCGGTGACCACGGCCACGCCCAGCCCGAACCGGGCGGCGGCCGTGCCCGCGTGGAAGGGCCCACGCGTACGGGCGTGCCGGGCCACCAGGTCGGCCAGCGGATCGGCCACCGGCTCCAGGAAGGCGTGCGGCACCCCGACGGGCGGCGGCACCCCGAGCGCGTCGCGCATGCGCGCGGCGTCCTCGATGGCGGCCCACCGCTGCTCGCCGGCGATACGGACCCTGATCGCGCGCCGGGCTCGTTCGAGCTCCTCCAGCCAGGCCGGGTCGCCGCCGCGCACACTCACGTCGGGGGTCGACAGCGGCCCGTGCGAACGCAGCAGGTCGGCCAGGTCCTCCAGGTCACGCAGCGGCCGGTCGAGCCGGGCCAGCTCGTGTTCTGTGTCGGAGATGACGTCGGGGTCGAGCAGCTCACGCAGGTCGGCCTGGCCGAGCAGCTCGGCCAGCAGGGTGGTGTCGAGCGCCAGGGCCTGCGCGCGGCGTTCGGCCAGCGGCGCGTCACCCTCGTACATGAACGCGCCCACGTAGTGGAACAGCAGCGCCGCCGCGAACGGTGAAGCCTGCGACGTCTCCACCTCCACCACCCGCACCCTGCGGGCGGCGATGTCGCGCATGAGCTGGACGAGCCCCGGCACGTCGAAGACGTCCTGCAGGCACTCGCGCATGGTCTCCAGCACGATCGGGAACGAGGCGTACTGCGAGGCCACGCCCAGCAGATTGGCGGCCCGCTGCCGCTGCTGCCACAGCGGGCTGCGCCTGCCCGGCGTACGGCGCGGCAGCAGCAGCGCCCGGCCCGCGCACTCCCTGAACCGGGAGGCGAACATGGCCGACCCGCCCAGCTCCTCGGTGACGATCTGCTCGATCTCCTCGGCGTCGAAGGCCGCCACGTCGGTGGGCGGCTCGGCCAAGGTGTCGGGGATGCGCAGCACGATGCCGTCGTCGGAGTGGACGGCCTGCACGTCGATGCCGTAGCGCTCGCGCAGCCGCCGGTTGATCGCCAGCGCCCACGGGGCGTGCACCCGCGCGCCGTAGGGGGAGTGGATGACCACCCGCCAGTCGCCCAGCTCGTCGTGGAAGCGTTCGACCAGGAGGGTGCGGTCGTCGGGGACGTAGCCGGTCGCCTGACGCTGCTCCGCGAGGTAGGCCAGCAGGTTGGCGGAGGCGAACTCGTCGAGCCCCGCCGCCCGCATGCGTTCCGTCGTGTCCTGTTTGGCCTGCTCGCGCAGGAACTGCCCGATCGCCCGGCCCAGCTCGGCCGGCCGCCCAGGCGCGTCGCCGTGCCAGAACGGCAGCTTGCCCGGCTGCCCCGGCGCGGGCGAGACGAGCACCCGGTCGGCCGTGATGTCCTCGATCCGCCACGAGGTCGCGCCCAGCACGAACACGTCACCGACGCGCGACTCGTAGACCATCTCCTCGTCCAGCTCGCCCACCCTGGAGCCACGCTCGCCCACCAGGAACACGCCGAACAGCCCCCGGTCGGGGATCGTGCCGCCGTTGGTGACCGCCAGCCGCTGCGCGCCGGGACGCCCCTGGAGGACGCCGGTGACGCGGTCCCAGACGATGCGCGGGCGCAGCTCGGCGAACTCCTCGCTCGGGTAGCGCCCGGCCAGCATGTCGAGGGTGGCCTCCAGCGCGCTCCTGGGCAGCGTGGCGTAGGGGGCGGCGCGCTTGACCACGGACTCCAGCTCGTCGACCGTCCACTCGTCGAGCGCGGTCATCGCCACGATCTGCTGGGCCAGCACGTCGAGCGGGTTACGCGGATAGCGCAGCTCCTCGATCAGCCCGCTCTTCATGCGCTCGGCCACCACGGCGGTCTGCACGAGGTCGCCCCGGTATTTGGGGAAGATGACGCCCCTGGACACCGCCCCCACCTGGTGCCCCGCCCGGCCGATGCGCTGCAGCCCGCTGGCCACGCTCGGCGGCGCCTCCACGCACGCGACCAGATCGACCGCGCCCATGTCGATGCCCAGCTCAAGGCTGGAGGTGGCGACCACGGCGGGCAGGCGGCCCGACTTCAGCGCCTCCTCGATCTGCGCCCGCTCCTCCTTGGAGACCGAGCCGTGGTGCGCGCGGACGATCTCCGTCACGGCGCCCTTGCTCGCCCCGGCCTGCGCCATCATCGCGGCGGGCATGCGCTGGGCCGGACCTGGCTCGGAGTCCGGGGCGGTCTCCCACATCGACAGGTCGACCTGGGAGACCGCCTCAGGGTCGCCGTGCTCGCGTTCGTAGGCCAGCTCGTTGAGACGCGTGCACAGCCGCTCGGCCAGCCGCCGCGAGTTGGCGAACACGATCGTCGAACTGTGGGCCTCGATCAGGTCGAACAGCCGGTCTTCGACGTGCGGCCAGATCGACCGGTTGCCCGGCTCGAGGGCGAACTCCTCCTCGCCGCCGCCCGGACGGACGCCCTCCATCTCGGTCATGTCCTCCACCGGGACGACGACCTCGACCTCGATCCGCTTGTCCGACGGCGGTTGCACCACGGTGGCCGGACGCGCGCCCCCCAGGAACGCCGCCACCTCGCTCACCGGACGCACGGTCGCCGACAGCCCCACCCGTTGCGCCGGCCGGTCGAGCAGCGCGTCGAGCCGCTCGAGGCTGAGCGCCAGATGAGCGCCGCGCTTGGTGCCCGCGACCGCGTGCACCTCGTCGACGATCACCGTCTCCACGCCCCGCAGCGCTTCCCGCGCCTGGCTGGTGAGCAGCAGGAACAGCGACTCGGGCGTGGTGATGAGGATGTCGGACGGCCGGGCCGCGAACCGCCTGCGGTCTTCGGCCGGAGTGTCGCCCGAGCGGATCGCCACCGAGATCTCCGGCACCGGCAGCCCGAGCCGCCGCGCCGTCTGCTTCAGCCCGGCCAGCGGCGCGCGCAGGTTACGCTCGACGTCGACGGCCAGCGCCTTGAGCGGTGAGACGTACACGACCCGCGTGCCCGTGCGGGCCTCTCCTCCGCCTGATCCATCTGCACGGGGGCGTCCTGTACGGGGGCCTTCCGCGCTGGGGCCTTTCGTGCCGGAGCCTTCTGCGCCGGAGCCCTCTGTGCTGGGGCCTTCCGCGCCGGAGGCGGCGAGCCGGTCGAGCGACCACAGGAACGCCGCCAGCGTCTTGCCCGACCCGGTGGGCGCCACGACCAGGGTGTTGTCACCGCGCGAGATCGACTCCCACGCCCCCTCCTGGGCGGCCGTGGGAGCCTGGAAGGCTCCGGCGAACCATTGCCTGGTCACCTGGCTGAACTGGTCTAGCGTGCTCACCAGCACATACTGCCTCGCGCGACCGACAGAAATCGCATCTGGCGCCGGGGCGGGAGGTTGAGCGGGCGCCCTGGCGGACATACAGCGACCGTGACCATTGACTACGCGGCCATCGACGCCCGCCGTGCGGACATACGAGAGCGCTACGTGTTACCGCACCGACCGTCCAGCAGCGCGCGGGGGCTGCACCACGTGGCGCTGCTCTCGTCCGACGTGGAACGGACCATCAAGTTTTACCAGGAACTCCTGGAGTTCCCGCTCACCGAGATCATCGAGAATCGCGACTACAAGGGTTCCAGCCACTTCTTCTTCGACCTCGGCAACGGCAACCTGCTGGCGTTCTTCGACTTCCCCGGGCTCGACGTGGGGCCGTACCAGGAGGTGCTCGGCGGGCTGCACCACATCGCGATCTCCGTCGACCCCGCCACGTGGGAACGCCTGCGCGGGAAGCTGGAGATGGCCGGCGTGCCGCACCAGATCGAGAGCGGCGCCTCCATTTACTTCAAGGACCCCGACGGCGCCCGGCTGGAGCTGCTCGCCGACCAACTCGGTGAGATGTACGGCGCGCGGGTGCTGTAGATCCGAAACCCTTCTACAAGGGCGGATCCGACCCCGCGCAGGCTAACGCCGCGATGCCCGCCGCGTACGCGGCCTGCCCGCACGCGGCGCCTGCCTGATGCCCGCGTGCCGCTCGGCGCGCTCGGCCTTCTCCTTCCGTACGGACTGCCGCAACACTGACAGAAGGTGGCGGCGCCTGGCCCGGTTCGCTTTCGTCCTGGCTGTCTTCGGGGGTGAAGACTTGGGGGTCTTTGGCATGGGGGTGTCCTACCCACCCCCGGCCCGCTTCCATACTTGGGTTCATGCGCCTGACCGAGTTCTGGAGACGGATGAACGCTCATTTCGGCGACACCTACGCCGAGTCGTGGGCCAGCGACTACGTCATCGCCCCGCTGGGCGGTCGCACCGTTGTCCAGGCCCTGGCCGACGGAGAGAGTGCCAAGACGGTGTGGCGCGCGGTCTGCCAGGTGGAGGACGTCTCGCCCAAACTGCGCTGAGAGCCCTGGGCCGCCTTGGGGGCGCTGGAGTCGCTTTTGGTGCCGCTTCGCGGGTCGTTTGGGGGTCGTTTTGGGGGTCGTTTTGGGGGCGTCAGCCCGGGGGCGCCGTGTCGAGCGTGTGGCGCAGCGCGGTCGCCGTGTGCTCCGGGTCACCGGCCGCGTCCTGCCCGCCCGGTGACCACAGGTACTGCCATCCACGGCTCGACGGGGTGGCGAAGACGATCGTCTGGCGGCCCGTACGCGGGTGCCACACCCACAGGACCGGATCGTCGCCTCCGACCATGCGGCTGACCAGACCGTGGGCGGGCAACGATTCGGCGAGAGTCTCGAGATGGACGCGCCGTTCCCCGGTGTAGCCGCTCGCCACGTGACGCCTCCCGCTGTCGTCCCTGCTGTGAGTCTCCCCAGCTCACCGCGCATGACAACACGTCGGCGCGAGCGTCGTCGGGCGGGTGGTCCCATGACGACGGTCACGGGCTCGAAGCCGAAGGTCAGCGCGTACGGCTCGGCGAACTCGCGCGCCGGCGGCCCGTCGGCGCGGCAGCCGGAACCGTCCTCGAACGGCCCTGGAAGCGCTCCCGCCGGGCCCTGACGACTGGTGGGCAGGCGATTGACGGCTGCCTGCGTGTTCGTGCTGAGATCGAACAGCCGTTCGGCTACGATGAACAGAGCCGGGCCACGACTTCCCCGACTGCGGCAGAAAATGTCGGTGGCAGGCCGTAGCTTTCACTCGACTGATCGGACCACGACTCTCCAGGGGGAGTTCCCATGGCTATCAACGACCGCGAGAAGGCCCTCGAGACCGCACTCGCTCAGATCGAGCGGCAGTTCGGCAAGGGCTCAGTCATGAGACTGGGCGACGACGCCCGCGCCCCCATCGAGGTGATCCCCACGGGGTCGATCTCCCTTGACGTGGCCCTCGGCATCGGCGGCCTGCCGCGCGGGCGCATCGTGGAGATCTACGGCCCGGAGTCCTCGGGTAAGACCACGGTCGCCCTGCACGCGGTGGCCAACGCCCAGCGGGCCGGCGGCATCGCGGCGTTCATCGACGCCGAGCACGCCCTCGACCCCGAATACGCCAAGAAGCTGGGGGTCGACACCGACGCCCTGCTGGTCTCCCAGCCCGACACGGGTGAGCAGGCGCTCGAGATCGCCGACATGCTGATCAGGTCCGGCGCCGTCGACATCATCGTCATCGACTCGGTGGCGGCCCTGGTGCCCAAGGCCGAGATCGAGGGCGAGATGGGCGACAGCCACGTCGGTCTTCAGGCCCGCCTCATGTCCCAGGCGCTGCGTAAGGTCGCCGGCGCACTCAGCAGCACCGGCACCACCGCCATCTTCATCAACCAGCTCCGCGAGAAGATCGGCGTCATGTTCGGCAGCCCCGAGACGACGACCGGTGGTAAGGCGCTGAAGTTCTACGCCTCGGTCCGCATGGACATCCGCCGCATCGAGACCCTCAAAGACGGCACGGAGGCGGTCGGCAACCGCACCAGGGTCAAGGTCGTCAAGAACAAGATGGCCCCGCCCTTCCGCGTCGCCGACTTCGACATCCTCTACGGGGTGGGCATCTCCCGCGAGGGCGGCCTCATCGACATGGGTGTGGAGCACGGCTTCGTCCGCAAGTCGGGCGCCTGGTACACGTACGAGGGCGACCAGCTCGGCCAGGGCAAGGAGAACGCCCGCAACTTCCTGAAGAACCACCCCGACATGGCCAACGAGATCGAGAAGAAGATCAAGGACAAGCTGGGCGTGGGCCCGCGTCTCGACGCCCCCGCCGCCGAGCCCGCCGCCGCCCCGGCCCCGGCCGCCGCCGCCACCTCCTCGGGCCGTGGGTCCAAGTCCACCCCGAAGCCGGGTGACGTCTGATCGTTCGCCCCATGAGCAGTCCGGACCGGCCACAGGCGCCCCACCCCTCCGACCGGGGCGCCTGGCCAGACCCCACCCCATCACGCCGCCGCGACCCGGCCCGCCCGGACCTGGCCCGCTCCTCCGCCGACGGCTGGCCGTCGGTCGACGAATGGCGGCAACAACGCCTCCGCCAGCGCGCCGAGGAAGAGCAGACCGCCGCCACAGAGAACGCCGCCACAGAGAACGCAGCCGTCCCTGCGGAGGAGGCAGCCACTGCTGTGGAGGCCGGTGATCCGCTTCCGGACGCAGCACCCGAGCCGTTCCACCCCGACCCGCGGATCGGTGCGCGGGACGATCGAGCCATGCGGCTCGGCACCCCGGAAGACCGGGCGGAGGCACTCGGCCCAGACGAGGGTAGTCCTGCGGACGAGGGGACCCCGTCTGAGACGTCCGGGTCAGAGGTGTCCAGGTCTGAGCCCTTCGCGTCCGAGACGTTTGCGTCTGAGATTTCCGCGTCCGCGACGGTTGCGTCCGGGGCATTTACGTCCGGGGCATCTACGCCTGGGGCGGTTGCGTTCGAGGCATCTGCGTCCGGGACGTTCGCGGAGGAGACCCCGTCCGGGACGTTTGGGGGGGAGGCCCCGCCCGGGGCGCTCGGGGAGGAGGCCCCGTCCGGGGCGCTCGCCGACGTTGGGCGAAGCTTCTTCGCATCTTCCCCTGGGCCTGGCGGCGAGAAGCCGTCAAGGTCGGCCGACGACGCGAGCGGTCGTGGTGGTGCGGGCGGTCGGCGTCGTGCGGGGGGTGCCGACGGCGGAAGGCCGGTTGAGGGCGACCACGACAGCCTGGAGGCCCAGCAGAGCGTCTCGCGGGAGCGGCGTCCCAGTGACGAGTGGCATTCCGAGGTGTTGGCCGGGAGCAGTTGGTTCGCGGCCGAGCCCGATGACGGTGGGCAACAGCCACGTTCGGGCAAGGGCCGCCGTTCCGGCGGGTCCGGCAAGCGTGCCCGGCGATCAGGCGGGAAGTCCGTACGTTCCGAGGAGCCTGACTCCGAGACACGCCCGTCCGACAGAAGGTCGGGGCGATACGACACGGAGACAAGCCCGTACGGCGAAGGCGTAGAGCAGCATGACACCGGGGCAAGCTCGTACCTCGAAGGCGTGGAGCGGCATGACGCCGGGGCAAGCCCGTACACCGAAGGCGTGGAGCGGCACGATGCCGGGGCAAGCTCGTACACCGAGGAGGCGGGCTGGGGCGGGGCTGAGACACGTTCGTACGGTGAGACGGGTGAGGGGTTTGGCGACCAGGCCGGGCGGCGTGGGCGTGGGGCCGGTCGGTTCGGTGGCGGGGGACGGAAGGGGAGCCGGAAGCGAGGGCGGTGGCCTGATGGGCCCGACGCCGAGAGCTCGGCCGGGTCTGCGCCCGACGCCGATCCGGAGTCGGTGGCCCGTGCCATCTGCCTGCGCCTGCTCACCATCGCGCCCAAGACGCGCGCCCAACTCGCCGAGGCACTGCGCAAGCGGGAGGTTCCGGAGGAGGCCGCGGAGGCGGTGCTCAGCCGGTTCTCGGAGCTGGGGCTGATCAACGACGAGGCGTTCGCGGCGGCCTGGGTCGACTCCCGGCACCACGGCCGCGGGCTGGCCAAGCGTGCCCTGGCGGCCGAGCTGCGCCATCGGGGGGTCGACGGCGACCTGGTCAACGAGGCCGTCGAGCGTCTCGACCCCGATCAGGAGGAGGAGACGGCCCGGCGGCTGGTGGAGCGCAAGGTCTCCGGCACCCGATCCCTCGACCCGCAGACCCGCACCCGGCGGTTGGCGGGCATGCTGGCCCGCAAGGGCTACCCTTCCGGGCTGGCCTTCCGCGTCATCCGGGAGGCCCTCGAACAGGAGGGGATTGAGATGGAGGACGACGGCTTCCTGTAGCGCCGCGCCCTGCCCGGCTGCCACCGGCAGCATCACAGGTCTGCCATCAGCAGTGCACCCGGTCTGCCACTGGTCTACCACCGGTAGTGCCATTGGCAGTTAGCCGAGCTGTCGGCAGTGCCTCGTGGTCTGCCACCGGCAGTGCCTCCCGGTCTGCCACCGGTCTGCCACCGCCAGTGCTACCAGGTCTGCTACTGGCAGCGCGTCCGCTTGCTATCGGCGTCCTCCGCGAGGCTCTCGAAGTGGAGGGGTTTGAGATGGAGGAGGACGCCTTTCCGTAGCGCCCCACCTGGCTGCCACCGCCACCGTTGCCCGGCTGCCATGGGCGGTGCTTCCTGGTCTGCCACCTGGCGGTGTCACCTGGTGGTGTCACCTGGTGGTGTCACCTGGTGGTGTCACCTGGTCTGCTACTGCCAGCGCTACCGGTTTGCCGTTGGCAATGCCGGCGGTTTGCCACCGGTGGTGCCGTGTCGCTTGCTGGTGGCGGGCAAAACGGGCGGTATTGGGGGTATCTGGCTGAATGTGGAGATGCAAGCCTGTAAGACACGCTTGATGACGCGTTTGCTTGCTCGTGACCTGTTCGACGCATAACCTCGACGGCAGTGAGGAGTTACTCCGCGCAGCGCGGATTGCCATACCGGTGAACGACGGACGAACGAGCTTGGTTGATAGAGGCAGGCGAGGTGTCGGCTTTCGCGGTCGACGCCCCATCCGCCTTGGCTTGACATCGATCCCGGCGACGACGCCGTCCGGGCTGTCCGCGGCGCGCCTGTGACCCCTCCCGTTTTGTGGCCGCGTTATGAGTTCTTGACGACGCGAGGAGGGCGGGGCGCACATGGGGCCGCTGGTCGTGGTGCTGATGGTGGCGGTGCTCGTGCTCGCGTTCGGGATGATCGTGGCGCTCCTCGTCGTCATACGGCGCACGTCGGGCGGCGGGTCGCGCGCCGCCAAGCCGACCCCCGAGCAGGCGCAGGCCGTGCACGAGGAGCTGGAGGAGGCGCGTCAGGAGGCCCGCGAGATTCGCCGCAAGGCGGAGACCGACGCCGAGGAGATCCTGCGCAGGTCCGAGACGGCGGCCCAGAGCGCCACGGAGATGCGGCGGGAGGCGGAGGAGGAGAGCCGGACACTCAAGTCCGAGCTCAAGGAGCAGCGCGCCGACCTCGAGCGCCGCGAGGCGCGGCTGGCCGAGCGGGAGCAGCGGCTGGACGAGGAGGCCCGGCGGCAGTCCGAACGCGACAGGAAGCTGGCCGAGACCGAGGTCGAGCTGGCCGACCGCCGCGATGAGCTGCTGCAGGTCGAGGAGGAACGACGGGTCATCCTGGAACGGGTGGCCGGGCTCACCGGCGAGCAGGCCAAGGCCGACCTGGTCAGGGAGATCGAGAACCAGGCCAAGCGCGAGGCGGCGCTGATCGTCCGGGAGATCGAGGGGGACGCCCGCAAGGAGGGCGAGAAGCGGGCCACGAAGATCGTGACGCTGGCCGTTCAGCGGCTGGCGGCCGAGCAGACGGCCGAGTCGGTCGTCAGCGTGCTGCACCTGCCCGGCGATGAGATGAAGGGCCGGATCATCGGCCGCGAGGGGCGTAATATCCGGGCCTTCGAGTCCACGACCGGGGTGAACCTGATCATCGACGACACCCCCGAAGCCGTGCTGCTGTCGTGCTTCGACCCGGTCAGGAGGGAGACGGCCCGGCTGACGCTGGAGAAGCTGGTGCTCGACGGCCGCATCCACCCGCAGCGCATCGAGGAGGCGCACGACCGCAGCCGCCAGGAGGTGCAGGACCTGTGCGCGCGGGCCGGTGAGGACGCCCTCGTCGAACTGGGCATCACCGACATGCACCCCGAGCTGACGCTGCTGCTCGGGCAGTTGCGCTACCGCACCTCGTACGGGCAGAACGTGCTCAAGCACCTCATCGAGTCCGCGCACATCGCGGGGATCATGGCCGCCGAGCTGAAGATGAACCAGACGCTGATGAAGCGCTGCGCCCTGCTGCACGACATCGGCAAGGCCCTGACCCACGAGGTCGAGGGCAGCCACGCGCTGATCGGCGCCGAGATCGCCCGCAGGTACGGCGAGGAGGAGGACGTGGTCCACGCCATCGAGGCGCACCACAACGAGGTCGAGGTGCGTACGGTCGAGGCGGTGCTCACGCAGGCGGCCGACGCGATCAGCGGCAGCAGGCCCGGGGCCCGGCGGGAGTCCCTGGAGGCGTACGTCAAGCGGCTGGAGCGGCTGGAGGAGATCGCGCAGTCGTACGAGGGCGTGGAGAAGGTCTTCGCCATGCAGGCCGGACGGGAGATCCGGGTCATGGTCAAGCCCGACGCGATCGACGACATCCAGGCCCAGGTGATCGCCCGCGATGTGGCCAAGCAGGTGGAGGAGGAGCTGACGTACCCGGGGCAGATCCGCATCACGGTGGTCAGGGAGTCGCGCGCGACCGAGTTCGCCCGCTGAGCCCCGGCGCCCGGCGCACGGCGGGTGGCGGGCAGTGGGCAGTGGGCAGCGGGCAGGCCGGGTCACACGGTGAACGGACGGGACTGAGTTGCGCGGTGAGCGGATGGCCTGGAGTCGTGTGGTGTGTGGACGGGTCTGAGTTGCGCGGTGAGCGGATGGCCTGGAGTCGTGTGGTGTGTGGACGGGTCTGAGTAGCGCGGTGAGCGGATGGCCTGAAGTCGTGTGGTGTGTGGACGGGTCTGAGTTGCGTGGTGTGTGGACGGGTCTGAGTTGCGTGGTGTGTGGACGGGTCTGAGTTGCGTGGTGTGTGGGTGGGCCGTGAGTTGCGTGGTGAACGGATCGGCGGGGCGGCGGGTGGAGGGCTGAGGGGTGTGGCTCTAGCCGAAGAGTTGCTGGTAGAAGGCCAGTTCGGCGGCGAGGGCGGCGGCGCGGGTCTCGGTGCGGCGGAAGCCGTGCGCCTCGCCCTCGAAGGCGAGGTACGTGCACGACACTCCCCGCTCGGACAGCGCGTCCGCGAAGGCCGTCGACTGCTCGGGCGGCACCACGGGGTCGTCGAGGCCCTGGAGGAGCAGCATGGGGCAGCTCACCCCGTCCACGAGGGCGAGGGGTTCGCGGGAGGCGTACACCTGCGGGTCCTCCGGCCCCACGAGCCACTCGACGTAACGTGACTCGAAGTCGTGGGTGTGCGCGACCAGCGGGGCCAGCGCGCTGACGCCGTAGTACGACACTCCGCCCGCGAAGACGTCCGAACGGCAGCAGGCGGCCATGACGGTCCAGCCCCCGGCGCTGCCCCCGCGTACCGCGATCCTGGCGGGGTCGGCCAGGCCCTCGGCGGCCAGCCACTCGGCGGCGGCGATCGTGTCCTCCACGTCCACCACGCCCCACTGTCCCTTCAGCCGGTCGCGGTACGCCCTGCCGTAGCCGGTCGAGCCGCCGTAGTTGACGTCGAGCACGCCGATGCCCCGCGAGGTCAGGAACGCCTTCTCCAGATCGAGCGCGGTGTCGGCGTGGGCGGTCGGGCCGCCGTGCACGAAGATCACAAATGGCGGCTTGGCCTCGCCACCGTCGGCGGCCGTGCCCGTTGAAGCGGCGGCAGCCCCGGTGGCGGTGGGGAAGGCGGGGGCAGGGGTGCGCGGCGGATACAGGAACGCGTGAATCTCGCCGTGACGCCCCGACACCACGGCCTGGCCTATCGGTGGCGTCGCGGGCCGGCCGCTCGGCGTCTCGGCGGGGTCTGCGGGTGTCGCGACCTGACGGCGGGGTGCCGTGGAGTGGCTTCCGGGAACTGCGGTCTGGTCTTCCCGAGTCGAGACCTGGTCTTCCGTTGGCGCCGTGGGCCGGTCGCTCGGCGTCGTGGGCGGGCCTTCTGACGTTGCGGGCTGGTCTTTCGGGGGTGTGGTACGGGCTTCGGGGGTGCTCGGGTGGCCGGTCTCACAGGGGCCGCTGCCGGGCACGCGTACGGTCTGGGGGGTCGGGAGGTAGGACGGGTCGGGGAGGGTGGACAGGTCGCGTTTGAGCGCATGGTGCTCGCCCGTGCCCATGTCCACGGTGACGACCGTGCGGGGGGTCGTGGCGGTGTATCCGATGCCGGCCACGGACGTGCCGTCGGCGGTCAGCGCCGCGTCCCAGCCGGTGTAGGGGAGCGCGAGGTCGGTGAGCGCGCCGGAGGCGGGGTCGAGCCCGGCCAGCCGCAGGTCCCCGCGCCCGTGCAGGACCGCGAGCCGGCCGTCCGCGAGCACCGTGTACGGCATCCCGCCCAGCCGCCACGGCGGCAGCGTGAACTCCTCCTCGGCCGGGTGCACCGCCCGGGCACCGTCGCCGTGGAGGCCGATCTCGTACAGGTTCCACCAGCCGGAGGAGTCGGAGATCAGGTAGAGCCGGGAGTCGTCCTTCCAGGCGGGGGCCAGCACGGACTCGGCGGGGCCGCCCCGCACCGTCCACGAGCCGCCGGAGGACAGGGCGGTGACGCGCAGCTCGGTGCCGTCCCACGGCATGCGAGGGTGGTTCCAGCAGACGTAGGCGAGGTGCCGCCCGTCGGGGGAGACGGTGGGGGAGGCGTAGAAGTCGTGGCCGGTGGCGCGTTCGCGGATCTGGCCACCGGCCAGCGGGATCGACACGATCGCGCGGGTGACCTTGCCGTTCCCGGCGTGCCGTTCGCGTACGCACCAGACCTGGCCGTCGTGCACCAGCAGGTCCGCGTAGCGGCAGCCCTCGTCGGTGAGGGGTTTCGGATGGCCGTTTTCACCCAGTACGTACAGCCGCTGGTCCTTCAGGTTGGCGAAGACGACCTCGCCCTCAGGGGTCACGGCGTAGGGGCGGCCGCCGTACTCGTGCACCCGGGTGCGCGCGCTCCACGGGGCGGGCAGCAGGTCACGGTGGGTGCCGTCGGCGGCGCGGCGCACGATCGTGGTGCGCCCGCCCTCGCCGGGACGGTCTTCGGTCCACCAGACCCGGCCGTCGCGGGCCGTGGGCCAGCCGGGGCGCACGCCCGACCCGGCCACGTCTCTGGTCGAAATGGGGGAGGGCCAGAAAGGCATAATCGCATCCTGCCGGAAGATCACCGGGAGTGCGGGCCGGTCCCCACAGTTCAGGGCCCGGTTTCCACACTGCAGGGTCGCTCCCCATGGTCCAGGGCCGACTCTCCCGGTTCAACCCGCCGCCGTACGTTTCACGCCCTCAGAGTCACGCCCTCAGAGTCACGCCCTCAGAGTCACGCCCTCAGAGTCACGCCCTCAGAGTCACGCCCTCAGAGTGACGCGCTCAGGGGCAGCCCTCGGGAGGCGGAAGGGTCGAGGGGAGCTTGATGTCCGTCCGGCCGAACCACTTGCGCAGCAGTTGCGTGGCCGTGCCGTCGTGCCACATGTTGGCGATCGCCCGGTTGACGGCCTCGCAGGTCTTGGTGTCGCCCTTCTTCAGCCCGACGCCCCACTTCTCGACGCTGATCGGCTGGTTGAGCAGGCGGAAGCGGCCGGGCTCCTGCTCGGCGAACCCGGCCAGGGCGAGGTTCTCGGTGCTGATCGCGTCGAGCAGGTTCTCGGAGAGCTTGCGTACGCAGTCGGAGTAGTTGCTCGCCGGCACCAGTTCGGCGGGCAGGTCCAGCTTGCCGTCCGGCGGCGGGTCCACGATGCGCCGGTACGAGTTGGAGCCCGCGGCCAGGCAGATCCGCTTGCCGCGCAGGTCGTTCACGTTCTGGATGCGCAGGTCGTCGGCGCGGACCATCGTGTCCTGGCTGACCGTCACGTACGGGCCGCCGAACGTCACCTTCGGCTCGCGCGCCTTCGTGATGGAGTAGGAGGCCACGATCATGTCCACGGTGCCGTTCTGGAGCAGCGCCTCGCGGGTGGACGAGGGCGACTCCCGCCAGGTGATCTTGACATCGGCCCGGTTGGCGAGGCGGCGGACGATGTAGCGCGCGACGTCGACGTCGAACCCCACGGGGTCGCCCTTGCCCGTCCGCAGGCCCAGGCTCGGCTGGTCCCACTTGGTGCCGATGATGACCGTGCCGGTGCCCCTGATCTTGTCCACGACGGTCGTGTACGAGCCTCCGCCCCCGCAGGCCGCCAGGCCCAGGGCCACCGAAGCCCCGGCCGCCAGCGCCGTCGCACGCCTGGTCACCGCGACAGGCCCCCTCGATTTACCCACGACTATGGGTAACCCGCGCCCGCCCATCACGGGGCCGCCCCGACGTAGTTTTGGGACATTTTTGGGGGTCTACCGGTAAAAACCGGGCGGCGGGCTTACGCGCCCGCCGCCCTTGTATCACTCCACGGGACGGTTATCACTCCACGGGACGGTCGGGCGCCACACCACCGCCCTCGGTGCCCTGCCCCGCGGCCACGCCCACCTCGGCCGAGCCGGGTGCCACGACCGGGGCCGCCGCGGTCTTGCGGCTGCGCCTGCTACGCCGCTCCAGCCAGGTGGCCAGGAAGCTCAGCGCCATGTTCAGCGCCACGTAGATGATGCCGATGACGATCGCCGCCGGGATCAGGGAGCCGAAGAAGCGGGCCGGCAGGATCTTGAACCCGGTGTTGAGCAGGTCGACGTAGGCGATGATGTAGCCGAGCGCGGTGTCCTTCAGCAGCACCACGAGCTGGCTGACGATCGCCGGCATCATCGCCGTGACGGCCTGCGGCAGCAGCACCAGCCGCATCACCTGGTTCTTGCGCATGCCCACCGCGTACGCGGCCTCCGACTGCCCCTTGGGCACCGCGTGCACGCCGGCCCTGACGACCTCGGCCAGCACCGAGCCGTTGTAGAGCATCAGGCCGACCACGACCGCCATGAAGGCGTAGTCGCCGCCGCCCAGCACCGCGGGCGCCAGGTAGAAGATGAAGAAGATCAGCAGCAGCAGGGGGATGGCCCGGAACACCTCGACCACCACACCGGCCGGGATCCGGATCCACGCGTGGTCGGAGAGCCTGGCCAGGCCGAAGATCGCGCCGAAGGCCAGCGCGAGCACCGCGGCCACGGCGGCCGCCTGCAAGGTGCCGATCAGGCCGGGGATGATGTAGAAGTCCCAGGTCTCCCACATCAGGAACGGCTGCCAGATCTTGCCCTCGAACTGGTCCTTGGCGTCGAAGCCGAGGTAGACGCCGTACAGGGCGGCGCCGACCACGATGACGCTGACCACGGTGAGCGCGCTGTTGCGCACCCGCCCGCGCGGGCCAGGGGCGTCGAACAGGACGGTCGTGCTCATCGGACCACCGCCAAACGCCGCGACAACCAGCCGGTGAAGAAGCCGACGGGCATGGTCAGCGCCATGAAGGCGAGGACGATGCCGAGGAAGATCGGGATCGACGCGCCCGTCGTGTCAAAGACTTCCTTCATGGTCGCCGCCGCGTCGGCGAGGAACCCGCCCGCGGTTGCGACCGTGGTGTTCTTGATCATGGCGATCATCACGCTGCCGAGCGGCGCGACGACCGTGCGGAACGCCTGGGGCAGGATGATCATCCTGAGGGACTGCATGAACGTCAGCCCGATCGCCCTGGCCGCCTCGGCCTGCCCCATCGGCACCGTGTTGACGCCGGCGCGCAGCGCCTCGCACACGAAGGCCGCGGTGTAGAGCGACAGGCCCATCGCCACGACCCAGAAGGAGTTGGTCAGCGGCGTCTGGGAGAAGACCAGCCCGAGCTGGTCGCTCAGCCCCAGCGCCGAGAACGCCAGCACCAGCGTGAGCGGGGTGTTGCGTACCACGTTGACGTAGACGGTGCCGGCCACGCGCAGGACCGGGGTGGGGGAAAGCCGCATCGCCACCAGGACCGTGCCGAGGATCAGGGAGACGACCGCGGCCACCAGGGAGAGCTTGACGTTCTCCAGGAACCCGATCCCGAGGTCGGGGGCGTATTTGATTAGTTCGTCCATCGTGCTCCACCGCATAGGGCAGCGGCGACCGGACCACCGGCCGCCGCTTCTGGTGTGATCAGGCGCAACCCTCGGCCGGCGGCGCCGCGTCGGACACCTTGAGGCCCTGGATGCCGCCGAACCACTTGTCCAGCAGCGTCTTCATGGTGCCGTTGGACCACAGGGTCTGCACGGCCTTGTTGACGGCCTCGCAGGTCTTGGTGTCGCCCTTCTTCAGGCCGATGCCGTACTTCTCGTCGGTGAAGCCCTGGCCCAGCACCTTGAAGTTGCCGCCGGCCTGCTTGGCGAAGCCCGCCAGGATCAGGTCGTCGGTGGTGACGGCGTCGAGGTTGCTGCCGGTCAGCTTCTGCACGCACTCGGAGTAGTTCGCCGCGTCGACGGTGGTGGCGTCGATGTCGAGCTCGCCGTCCGGCGGCGGGTCGGTGATGCGCTTGTAGGAGTTGGAGCCGGAGGCCTTGCAGATCTTCTTGCCCTTGAGGTCCTGCGGGCTGTTGATCGAGGTGTCGTCCTTGCGGACCATGACGTCCTGGTGGGCCACGACGTAGGGGCCGCCGAAGGTGACCTTGGCCTTGCGCTCCTCGGTGATCGAGTAGGTGGCGAAGATGATGTCGACCGTGCCGTTCGCAAGGAACGGCTCGCGGTTGGACGAGGCCGACTCCTTCCACTCGACCTTCACGTCCTTGCCGCCGGCTATCTCCTTCAGCACGGCCTTGGCCACGTCGACGTCGAAGCCCTCGGGTTCGTTGCCCATCTTCAGGCCCAAGCTCGGCTGGTCCCACTTGGTGCCGACCACCACGGTGCCGCCGCCCGTGATCTTGTCGGCCACGGTGGCGAACGTCCCGCCGCCGCTGCCGCCGTCGCCGCCACAGGCGGTCAGGCCCGCGGCCAGGGCCGCTACCGAGAGCACCGCTCCCGCTCGACGCATGTGCATGTGTACCTGCCTCAGTAATCAGTGCGTGAGGATCTTCGAAAGGAAGTCGCGCGCCCGGTCCGTCTGCGCGTTGGTGAAGAACTCGTCGGGGGTGTTCTCCTCCACGATCTGACCGTCCGCCATGAACACCACCCTGTTGGCGGCCCGGCGGGCGAACCCCATCTCGTGCGTGACGACCATCATCGTCATCCCGTCGCGGGCCAGCCCGACCATGACGTCGAGCACCTCCTGCACCATCTCGGGGTCCAGTGCGGAGGTGGGCTCGTCGAACAGGATCATCTTCGGGTCCATGGCCAGCGCCCTGGCGATCGCGACGCGTTGCTGCTGACCGCCGGAGAGCTGGGCCGGATATTTGTCCGCCTGTGCCGCGATGCCCACCCGGTCGAGCAGCTCCATGGCCCGCTTGTCGGCGGCGTCCTTGGCCAGGCCGCGGACCTTGGTCGGGCCGAGCGTCACGTTCTCCCGGATGGTCTTGTGCGCGAACAGGTTGAACGACTGGAAGACCATTCCCACTTCGGAACGGAGCTTTGCCAGCGCCTTCCCCTCGGCGGGCAGCACCTTGCCGTCGAACACGATCTGCCCGTCGTTGATCGTCTCCAACCGGTTGATCGTGCGGCAGAGCGTGGACTTCCCGCCGCCCGAAGGGCCGATGACGACCAGGACCTCGCCACGAGAGACGGTCAAGTTGATGTTCTTCAGGACGTGCAATGTCCCGAAGTGCTTGTTGACGTTCTCCAACCGGACCAGTGGAGTGGCGTCGCCGTTCTCCGTCATGGAGTAAAACGTAGAGGCCCTTGGAGCGCCGCGCACTAACCAGGCGGTACCGATCCGATCACATCACGCCATCAAGCTGGCCTTTTGGAACCGCAAGGGCCGTGTCAAGCCTGACTGCGACTACCCTTGAACGTGCCATGACTGTGACTCAGGAGGGCGCCCGCACCTACGAAGTGCGCACATACGGGTGCCAGATGAACGTCCACGACTCCGAGCGGCTCTCCGGCCTGCTGGAGGAGGCCGGCTACGTGGCCGCCCCCGCAGGGGAGACGGCCGACGTGGTCGTGTTCAACACGTGTGCCGTCCGGGAAAACGCCGACAACCGCCTCTACGGCAACCTCGGCCACCTCCGGCCCGCCAAGGTGGGCAATCCGCGCATGCAGATCGCCGTCGGGGGCTGCCTGGCGCAGAAGGACCAGGGTGAGATCGTCCGCAGGGCGCCGTGGGTCGACGTGGTGTTCGGCACGCACAACATCGGCTCGCTGCCGGTGCTGCTCGAACGGGCCCGCATCGAGGGCGAGGCGCAGGTCGAGCTGAAGGAGTCGCTCGAGGTCTTCCCCTCGACGCTGCCCACCAAGCGCGAGTCGGCCTACGCCGCCTGGGTGTCCGTCTCCGTCGGCTGCAACAACACCTGCACGTTCTGCATCGTGCCGTCGCTGCGCGGCAAGGAGAAGGACCGCCGTCCCGGCGAGGTCCTCGCCGAGGTGCAGGCGCTGGTCGAGCAGGGCGTGCTGGAGGTCACGCTGCTGGGGCAGAACGTCAACACCTACGGGGTGGAGTTCGGCGACCGGCTGGCCTTCGGCAAGCTGCTGCGCACCTGCGGCGGTGTCGAGGGCCTCGAACGCGTGCGCTTCACCTCCCCGCACCCGGCCGCCTTCACCGACGACGTGATCGCCGCCATGGCCGAGACGCCCAACGTCATGCACCAGCTCCACATGCCGCTGCAGTCGGGCTCCGACCGGGTGCTGCGGGCGATGCGGCGGTCGTACCGGGCCGAGCGTTACCTCGGCATCATCGAACGGGTGCGCGCGGCCATGCCCGACGCGGCCATCTCGACCGACATCATCGTCGGCTTCCCCGGCGAGACGGAGGAAGACTTCCAGGGCACCCTCGACGTCGTCCGGCAGAGCCGCTTCGCCAACGCCTTCACCTTCCAATACTCCATCCGGCCAGGCACGCCCGCGGCCACCATGCCCGACCAGGTGCCCAAGGAGGTCGTGCAGGAGCGCTACGAGCGGCTGGTGGCCCTCCAGGAGGAGATCTCCTGGGCGGAGAACAAGCAGCAGGTGGGCCGCAGGCTCGAGGTGCTGGTCGCCGAGGGTGAGGGCCGCAAGGACGAGACCACGCGACGGCTGTCGGGGCGCGCTCCCGACAACCGGCTCGTGCACTTCGCCGTCGGGGCCGAGACGCCGCGGCCGGGTGACATGGTGACGGTCGAGGTCACGTACGCGGCGCCGCACCACCTGGTGGCCGACGGGGGCGTGCTCGGGCTGCGGCGCACCCGGGCGGGCGACGCCTGGGAGGCCCGTCAGGGCGGCGGCGCGGCCGGGTCGCCGGGCTCCGGGGTCCTGCTGGGCATGCCGACCATCGGCCGACCGGCTCCCCTGCCCGCTGCCACGGGCGGCTGCTCGGCGCACTGAGTCTCTCGGAGGTTCCACGGACTTCCGAAGAGTTCCGAAGAGTTCCTTGGAGGGCGGCACCGGTCGATCCGGTGCCGCCCTCCTGTCGTGGTCAGCGCCTGAGCCGGTTCAGCACGTCGTAGCAGGCCTGGCGGCGGAAGTCGTGGAACGTGGCGCAGGGGAGGGGCATGCCGCGTTCCTGCGATGGCGGTGGCGGTGGTGGGTCCGCCTCACGGATCGGCTCCGGCAGGGGGCGTTCGCGGGGAGGCGCCTGTGGGGACGCCTCCGGGGCCGGGGCGCCCCGCCGCCCGGGAGGACGTTCGCGCGGGGGCGTCAGGGGGCGCGCGGACGGGGACCGAGGGCGGTCCGGCCGGGCCCGTACGGATGAGGTGGGGGAGGATCCCGGCGTCGGCAGGAACCCAGGGGTGCCCGCCGTCACGAGCGGGAGGGCCGCCGCCCACGGCGGCACCGCCTCGACCCAGTGCGGCGGCGAATGGCCGGGAAAGACGTCGTCCGGGTGCGGGGAGGGGAAATGGAGCGATCCATGGGAAGGCGCCGCCGACAGAAGCGCCGCGGTCGCTGTTTGTGTCATATCCGATGCCCAGAGTGGTGAAGCCGGACGTGGGGAAAGCGAGGTTTCCTGATCAAATTCCCGAGGTCTTTGCGGTGAAGATTCGGGCGAGTTGGTGAATGCCAGAAATATCCCCAGCACCGCGGTGACGAGTACCCCGACGGCTCCGGCCACCGGTGCCAGGTGGGCGCGGCTACCTGGGCGAATGGATCTAAGGGGTGACAAGTCGTGATTCCTTTGTGATTGTTGTGCGAGCATTCCTCCGTTGCGGCTAGTGTGGTCCATCACCCGCGGAAGCCGGCGAGCTTTCCCCGATACGACCGCAGGGAGCTGTAACCCCATGCAAGATCCGAGCGAGGCGGACCGTCAGGAGATCCTGTACGGGCCGGGAGACGCCCGTCTGGAGACGCGCGACAAATCCTCCTCCCACAAGGCGCCGAAGAACAACCAGAAGATCATTTTGATCGTCGCCTCGGTGCTCGTCGGCCTCCTCGTGGCGGGCGGCGCCGGCTACCTGCTGGCGGGCAACCCCGGCGGGAGCGCGCAGCAGAGCACCGGCGGCCCCGCGCCCTCCCAGACCGCCGGGGGCGCCGACGACCTCCAGGGCGACGACGAAGCCACCATGGGCGACGCGACCACCGACGACCCCGACGGCGGCCTGTCCACCGACCCGCCCGACGACGGCAGCATGGGCGACGTCGCCGACCCTGGCGCGGGTGGCGACCCCGCCGACAACGGTTCGACGGGCTCCGACTCGACGGGCAACGGCTCCTCCGACGGCAACGCCCAGGGAGGCAACGGCAAGAAGCCGTCGACCGCGTCCCCCTCCAAGCCGCCGCAGTCGTCCGGCAGCGGCACCCCCGCGGACACCCCGGCGGACGGCCCGGCGGGTGAGGTCAGCGGCCAGTGCGCGACGAGCGGCTGCTGACCCAGAAGGAAGACGAGCGGTTGCTGACCCGGGAGGAAAGCGCGCCGTTCCACGCCCGCCCCGCCGCCTGAGGCGGAGCGGGCGGTCGCCGACGCTCGGTGACGTGCGCGTGGCGTGGCGAAGGCCGCTGTTCGGGGCCCACGGGCGCCGGGGGAGTGGCTTGCCGTAAATGCGGCGCACTGGACCTTCAGCGGGTGTCACCGCCTGCGTAGGCTCGGAGCATGACGACTGACAGAGCGTCCGAGCTGCGTGCGCTGCACGTCCCGGGAAGCCCGGTGGTCCTCCCCAACGTCTGGGACGCCGCCTCCGCCCGCGCCGTCCAGGACGCCGGCTTCCCCGCCGTGGCCACCAGCAGCGCCGGCGTCGCCCGTGCGCTGGGCTACTCCGACGGCGAGGCCACACCGGTCCACGAGATGATGGCCGCCGTCGCCCGGGTGGTCAGGGCCGTCGGCGTGCCCGTCACCGCCGACATCGAGCGCGGTTACGGTCTCAAACCCGCCGAACTGGTCGAACGCCTGCTCGCGACCGGTGCCGTGGGCTGCAACCTGGAAGACTCCGTGCCGCCCCGCGGCGGCATGGTCGACGTGGCCGAGCAGGCCGACTTCCTGGCCGAGGTACGCGCCGCCGCCGGGGACGCGCTGGTGATCAACGCCAGGATCGACGTCTACCTGCACGGAACGGCCACCAGGCAGGAGGCAGTCGCGCGCGGGCGGCGCTATCTGGAGGCGGGCGCCGACTGCCTGTACCCCATCGGGCTGGACGACGGCGACGAGATCGAGGCGCTGGTCCGCGAGGTGACGGGGCGGCCGGTCAACGTGCTGTTCAGGCCGGGGACGCCGGATCTCGCCGGGCTGGCGGGGCTCGGGGTGGCCAGGATCAGCTTCGGCGGCGGGCTGTACCAGGCGGTCCACTCCTACGCCAAGGGCCTGTTCGCCACGGTGCGCGAAGGGCACAGCCCCTACTGAGCGAGGCTTCCGGAAACGCCGCGGGAGGGCGTGGTGCCGGTGGTGCGGCGGGGACACGTACGCTTGCGCCCGTGCTCGTAGCCGCGGCCGTCTGCCCGCCAACCCCGCTGGTCGTGCTGGGGATGCCCGACCTCCGCTCCGCCTGCCACACCGCGATCTCCACCCTGCGCGAGGCCCGCCCGGACAGACTGGTCGTCGTGGGCGGCGCGGACACCACGACCGCGTACGACGGCGGCGCGACGGGCACCCTGCGCCCCTGGGGGCTCGACCACACGTCCGGCACCGGCGAGCCGGTGCTGCCGCTCTCACTGACCGTGGCCCGCGTCCTGCTGGGCGACCACCCGTGCGACGGCCTCCAGTCCGTGGCCTTCGACGCCGCGAGCGAGGAGTGCCGGGCGGTGGGCGAGGGGCTGGCCACAGGCGGGGAGAGCGTGGCGCTGCTGGTCATGGCCGACGGCTCGGCCTGCCTCAGCCCCCGGGCCCCTGGCCGGTACGACGAGGCAGCCGGGCCGTTCAACGACCTGATCGCGAAGGCGCTCGCCACCGGCGACCCGGCGGTCCTGGCCGGGCTCGACCCCGTCCAGGCAGACCGGCTGTGGGTGAGCGGCCGGGCCGCCCTGCAGGTGCTGGCGGGCGCGGCGGGCGGAAGGACGTACGAGGGACGGCTGCTGACGGCGATCGCACCTTACGGCGTCGGCTACTTCGCCGGGTCGTGGCTGTCCTGACGCTTCGGCACGGGGATGCGCATCAGGTCGCGGGCCAGCACCACCTCGCCGTCGAAGTTGCGGCGTACCTCGGCGGTGAAGACGGGCTCGGAGTCGAAGCCGTACCGTTCGGAGAAGTGGGTGAGCACCAGCCTGCGCACGCCCGCGTCGGCCGCCACCACGCCCGCCTCGAACGCCGTCAGGTGCCCGTACTCCTTGGCCAGCGCGCTCTCCGACGACAGGAACGTGGACTCGATCACCAGCAGGTCGGCCCCCGAGGCCAGCTCGAAGACGGCGTCGCAGAGCCGGGTGTCCATGATGAACGCCACGCTCTGCCCCGGCCGGGGGACGCTGCACTCGGCCAGGGTGACGCCGCGTACGGAGCCGGTGCGCTGCAGCTCGCCGACCTCGGGGCCGCGGATGCCGTGGGCGGCCAGCCTGTCGGTGAGCATGCGGCGCCCGGCCGGCTCCTGGACGCGGTAGCCGTAGGACTCGACGGGGTGCGACAGGCGGCGCGCGACGAGCGGGCCGACGCCGGCCAGGTCACCGGAGAGCGGATGCTCGGAGATGACGTGGGTGTCGGCGAAGACGGCGGCGTGGCGGAGCCTGCGCCAGTACGTCTCGCCGGAGCGCGGGAAGACGGCGCGCACCGGATGGCGTATCTTGTCGCGGGCGATCCGCTGCACGACCCCGGGCACGCCCAGGCAGTGATCGCCGTGGAAGTGCGTCACGCAGAGCCAGTGCACGTCGCGGGCGCTCACCCCGGCGTGCACCATTTGCCGCTGCGTGCCCTCGCCGGGGTCGAAGAGGAAGCCCTGACCGTCCCAGCGCAGCAGGTAGCCGTTGTGGTTACGGTGACGGGTAGGAACCGCGCTGGCCGTGCCGAGTACTACGAGTTCGCGGTTTGACACGAGCGCGATGCTATGGGTTCGGTGCGGATGTTGGCGATTCGTGTCTCGATCGAGGGCATCAGGGATGGTCTGATCCGACAGACCGTTCCCAGCGCCGGAAACGTTCGCGTAGCTTCGTGATGTCGTCGGCCGACAGGTCATGGTGAGCGAGCGCCTGATCAGGGATCCGCCTGAGAGCGGACAGAGCCACGGCGAACATGGCCTTGTCGAAGCCTGGATCAGCTTCGGCGGCGAGTCGGCTCAGATCGTCCATCGTGTAACGGTCACTGCGCAGCACCGCGTCAACGTCAACGAAGTCGCGGACTTCGGCGCGGCTGTAGAGGGCGGCCACCTTGTTCGCGACGGCATCGTCCTGGTGCAGAACAGGGCCGATCTCCAGCCGGACCGGTGGATGGGCGCGCCAGTCGACCCCCAACTCGACCTTCACTGAGCGCCCCACATCATCGACGACCAGCAGGCGGGCGAAGCCTGGACTCTCCTGGGCGATCTCAGCCTTCATACCGGCTTCGCGGTACGCCGTTACGGCCGCGCGTACCGCGAGATCGAAGTCGCCACCAACCGAGGTGAAGAGATCCACATCCTCTGAACGCCGGGTGAGGAATCCATGAGCTTGGACGGCATAACCGCCGGCGAGGGCGAAGCCGAAGCGCTCGGTGGCCAGCAAGCCGATCTTGGTGACCCGTTCGTGCAGAGGGTCCATGGTCGCTACGCGGCCCGCGCCAGATGCCGGAAACGGGCTTCCCACGTCTGCCTCGCCTGCACGGGCAGGAAGAGGCGCGGCCAGATGCGGATCAGGACCGAAGCGTTCAGGTAGCTGCGGAGGTCATCGGTGTGAGCCGCCTCACGGATGACACGCTCGTACATGAGGCCCAGCTGGGCAGTGTCGTCCAAGTCGTAAACCCGCTGCTCTGACCAGTCGAGGTGGATGGGCAGCCGGACCACGCCGGTGACCGGACCGGCCAGCTCATCGAGACTGGCGGGAACGAGGTACGGTCGGCGGCTTGCGTATGGAGACCGAGTGTCCACACCTCCAGTCTGCCCGTTCCTGGACGCTTCTGCAGTTCACCACTGTCCCGCCGGTTGGTCATACTCGAAAGAAATTTCTACCCGTTGTGGTTACGGTGACGGGTAGGAACCGCGCTGGAGGTGCCCAGCACCACGAGTTCACGTGAGGACATGATGCCCGCCCAAGAGGAGCGCGCCCGAGTGGAGCCCGCCCGAGAGGAGCCGGCCCTGGAGGGGACGGTCGCCTTCGCCGAGGTGGCCACCCCGGTAGGCCCGTTCGTGCTGGCCGTCACCGAGATCGGCATCGTGGCCTCGGGCTGGGCGTCGGGCCGGGTGTCGGCCCCTGGCTCGCACGCCCGGCTGGCCGGCCGCCTCGAGCTGGCTGAGGTTCATGATGCGGATCGTACGGCCTTCGCCGTCGCCGAGCTGAACGCGTATTTCGCCGGAGAGCTGAAGACGTTCGAGACGCCGATCGACTGGCGGCTCATGTCGGGCTCGCGGCTGCGGGTGCTGCGGGCACTGCACGGCGTCCCGTACGGCACCGCCGTCACCTACGGCGAGCTGGCCGGTCTGGCCGGGTCCTCCGTGCCCGCCAGGGGCATCGGCTCGATCATGGGCTCCAACCCGATCCCCATCGTCGTGCCCTGCCACCGCGTGATCGCGGCGGGCAAGGGGCTGGGCGGGTTCAGCGGGGGCGAGGGCGTCGAGACCAAGCGGTGGCTGCTGACCCACGAGGGATATCTGCCACCGTCTCTCCTCGATCTCTAGCAAACTGGTCGACGTGCGCCAGCAGCCAGTCATCGCCGTGGTGGGTCCCACGGCCGCGGGAAAGTCCGACCTCGCCGTCGACGTCGCCCTCCGCCTCGGCGGTGAGTGCGTCAACGCCGACTCCATGCAGCTCTACCGCGGCATGGACATCGGCACGGC
This sequence comes from Nonomuraea antimicrobica, assembly GCF_039536965.1. Classification (NCBI taxonomy): domain Bacteria; kingdom Bacillati; phylum Actinomycetota; class Actinomycetes; order Streptosporangiales; family Streptosporangiaceae; genus Nonomuraea; species Nonomuraea antimicrobica. The sequence goes on from NZ_BAAAZP010000187.1 coordinate 50,115, forward strand.
CAAGCTCACCCTCGCCGAGCGGCGCGGCGTCCCGCACCACCTGCTCGACGTCTGGGACGTGACGGTCACGGCCAGCGTGGCCGAGTACCAGAAGCTGGCCAGGGCCGTCATCGACGCCGTCGAGGTGCCCGTGCTGGTCGGCGGCAGCGGCCTGTACGTACGGGCGGCCATCGACGAGCTGGAGTTCCCCGGCACGGAGCCGGAGATCAGGGCCAGGCTGGAGGCGGAGCTGGCCGAGCGCGGCCCGGCCCCCCTCTACGAACGCCTGCGCGAGCGCGACCCTGCCGCCGCCGCGGCCATCCTGCCGAGCAACGGCCGGCGCATCGTGCGCGCCCTTGAGGTGATCGAGCTGTCGGGCCGCCCGTTCTCGGCCACCATGCCGTCCTACGACGCGGTCTACCCGAGCGTGCAGATCGGCCTGGAGGTGCCCAGGCCGGTGCTGGACGAGCGGATCGAGGTCAGGGTCGAGCGCATGTGGCGGGCGGGCCTGGTGGACGAGGTGCGCACGCTGCTCGGGCAGGGCCTGGCCGAGGGGCGTACGGCCGGCCGCGCCCTCGGCTACGCCCAGGTCGCCCGCTTCCTCGCCGGCGAGTGGAGCGAGGACCACGCGATGGCCGAGACGGTCAGGCTGACCAGGCGTTTCGCCCGGCGCCAGGAGTCGTGGTTCCGCCGTGACCCGCGGGTGCGGTGGCTGCCGTACGACGCTCCCGATCTCCTTGATCGGACCCTGGCGCTCATTGCCGGACACTCGTGCGAATAAACTCCTACAATGCGCTTTCTCAAGGGGCACGGCACCGAGAACGACTTCGTCATCCTGCCTGATCCCGACGGGGAGGTCGACGTGTCGGCCGCGCTCGTCGCCAGGATCTGCGACAGGAGAGCCGGCCTCGGGGCCGACGGCGTGCTCAGAGTGGTGCGTACGAAGCGCAGCCACGAGGTGTCCGAGCACTCGTCGGCGGCGGAGTGGTTCATGGACTACCGCAACGCCGACGGCAGCGTGGCCGAGATGTGCGGCAACGGCATGCGCGTGTTCGCCCGCTACCTGCTCGACGCCGGGCTGGAGCACGCGCCGGAGTTCGGGGTGGCGACCAGGGGCGGCGTACGCAGGGTGCGGGTGGAGCCGAACGGCGACATCACGGTCGACATGGGCAAGCCCGTCGTCCAGGGCGAGAGCGTGGCGACCGTGGGCGGTCAGGAGTACGCCGGGCTCCACATCAGCCTCGGCAACCCCCATCTGGCCTGCGCGATCGGCGACCCCGTCGTCCAGCTCGACCTCAACCACCAGCCGGGCTTCGACACGGGCGTCTTCCCCACCGGGGTCAACATCGAGCTGTTCAACCCGGTCGGCACCAGCCGGGTGGTCATGCGCGTCTTCGAGCGCGGCTCCGGCGAGACCCGCTCGTGCGGCACCGGCGCGGTCGCCACGGCCGTCGCCGCCGCGAGCCTGACGGGCGACACCACCGGCACGTGGACGGTCGAGGTGCCGGGCGGCACGCTGACCGTCATCCTCGACGAGGACACCAGCTACCTGTCCGGCCCGGCGGTGATCGTGGCCAGCGGCGAGCTGATGCTTGCAGAATGAAGTTCTAATAGGGAATGCTGGGTTCACTTCGCGAACTGAGAGGTGGACATGGCCGACCCACGCACCACCGCCGCCCAGGTCAAGGGGCCCATCGGCCGGGTTGGCGGTGGATTCATGATCTCCAGAGAGGCCAAGGCCGTCTGCGAGGAGTACGGGCTCGGTCCCCGGGAGTTCTACTTCAGGGGCCGCTGCGGCGTACTCGGTGAGTGCGAGGCCGACGTCGTCACGTCGGTGGCGGTCTTCTTCCCGCCCGCCCACGTCGAGGAGAGCTGGAACGGCGGACGCAAGCTCGCGGTCGACCGCGCCGTCGAACTCTATGCCGAGGTGTGCCAGGCGTGGGGCAGGCGCAAGCTGGGCGGCCACCAAGGCTGCGCCAGGATCGCCGAGCTGCTCTCGCCGGTCGTGGAGCAGGCGTCCTGCGTCGGGGCGCCGCTGTTCGCGGGCTGGCGGGCCGTGCCGCTGCCCGCCGACCCGCCCGCCAGGGCCGTGCAGCTCATGCACGTCGTACGCGAGCTGCGCGGCGGCCTGCACGCCAACGCCGTGATCGCGGCCGGGCTACATCCGCTGGAGGCCACACTGGCCGCGGCGCACGACACCACCCCCTTCGGGGCCGTCACCGGCGCGGACGTCGCCAGGTTCTTCACCTGGCCCGAGCCGTACGCCGAGCCGGGCCCCGAGGTCGTGGCCAAGCGCGCCGCCGTCGAGGAGATCACCGACGACCTGATGGCGGAGGTGCTCGGGGTCCTGACCGACGCGCAATCGGACGAGCTGATCGAGCTCCTGCGTTTTGGGGACGCTCGTTGACCTGGCAGACTGGCTGCCCATGGACGTGGACATCTGGGCCTGGGTCGGCGAAACCCAGCAGCAGCTTTCCGAGGCGGGCAACGTTGGCCTCGCCATGGCGCTGGGAGACCTCCCCGCACAGGCCTACGAGGGCCGATATCCGCAGCTCGACGTCATGGCCCCGGCCATCGCCCAGCAGGCCGAGGCGCTGGAGCTGCCCTGGCTCGAGTTCTACTCCCGCTACTGGCACCTGGTCGGCCGCATCGGCGATCGGGCCCAGGGAGCGGTGGCCCTCGACGACGCCCAGCAGCTCCTGTCGTTCGCTCAGCGCGAAGAGGTCCGCGAGTGCCCGGCCACCGTGGCCGCCGTCGAGGCGCTGGCCATCGCGTGGGCCAACGCCGACGGGCCCGGCCACGCCGCCGAGCGCCTGGAGACGCTCGGCGCCCACCTCGAGGGCCTGAGCCCCGAGAAGCCGGCCTTCGCCGGCCTGGTCACCCAATACGTCGCCGCGCTCATCGACGCCGGCAAGCCCGACGAGGCAGTCACCTACGCCGAGTCCGCCGTCGAGCGGCTGCGCACGGCCGGCCGCGAGGCGAGCTGGGAGCTGGGCGCCGAGAGCGCCCGCGCGCTGCTTGCCGCCGGCCGCGCCGAAGACGCGCTCAACGCGCTGCAGGCCGCGGCCGAGTTCCAGGCCGACGACCCGGTGGCCAAGGAGCACCGCGACGGCGTGCGGCGCGCGCTGATCCTGGCCACGCTGGGCCGCACCGCCGAGGCCGTCGACGCGCTGCCCGACCTCGACGTGGTGGGCGAGCACCCGCGCGTCTGGGTCGAGTGGGCCCACGCCGTCAGCAAGCTCGCCGATTCCGCCCAGATCACCAACACCTGGCAGCTCGGCCGTGTCGTGCGCCAGTGGATCGACTACTTCGGCATGATGGGCGGCTACCGCGCCCGCGTCGAGCTCGCGCTGGTCGCGGGCGAGCTGGCCCTCGGCAGGAAGGGCGCCTGGCAGGCCAGGCTGCTGGCCGACGTGGCCGAGTCCGCCTCCGCCGAGCTGCGCGAGAGCGCGGGCGTGGCCGAGCGCATCGCCGCCCTGCGCGCCGCCGCCGACACCACCGAGGAGCCCGAGGCGCCCGGCCCGCGGGAAGAGCTGGTGGGCCTGTTCGACGCCGCCGACGGCTTCAACGCCGACCCGGAGAGGTGGGTCGGCTGGCTGGCCCCGCTGTCCGGGCAGGATCTCGAGGCCACCCGCCGCCACACCACCACGATGGGCTTCCTCGGCTACCCGGCCACCGGCGCCGACATCTACTGGAAGATGCTGGTCGACACCGACGGCATCGCCACCGCCGACTCCGACGACGTGGCCTACCTGACCACGCTGCTCATCGAGGCCCGCCAGGACGAGCGGCTGGAGCAGATGGCCGCCATGCTGCCGCACGCCGCCCAGCACCTCACGCTCGCCAGGCTCCACAGCGCCCGCGAGCGCTGGCAGGAGACCGTCGATTCGGGCGAGCACGCCATCGCCGCCGGGGCCGGCATCGAGGCCCGCCGCCTGCTGTCCGGCGCGGCCCAGCAGCTCGACCAGAACCCCAGGGCGGCCCAGGTGCTGCTGGAGGTGCTCGACGAGCTGACCGAAGAAGACGTCTGGCGCATGATCGTCATGGCCACCTCGGCGGAAGACTGGGAGACGGTCCGCAAGGGCGCGGCCAAGATCGGCATGCCGATCAAGTCGAATGAGGGCCCGATCGAGGAGGAGATGGGCCTCATCAGGCTCATCCTGCCCGCGCCCGACGGCGGCCAGCGTCAGGTGCTGTCCATCCGCACCGGCCCCGCCACCGCCCGGCTGGCCCTGCCGCAGCCGCGGGGGATGGACTACAACGCCGGCGACCTGGTCGTCTTCGACCCGCAGCTCCTCGAGCCCGTACCCGACGACCCGCAGGAGCAGCAGAACTTCGTGCCGCCGTTCGCCGCGGTGCGCATCCTGCGGCCCGGCGGCTACACCAGCTTCTTCTTCGACGGCGCCGCGCCGAGCGAGTCGGACTGGGCGGAGTTCACCGAGGTCATGGCCGAGCGCGGCTGGCCGATGTGGGTCTACAGCGACGAAAACTACACCGTCACCCACCCCAGCTCCGGTGAGTCGCTGCCGGGGGTGTTCGGCTGGGTCGCGGTGCCGCCCAACGTCTCGGCCAACGAGGTCGACGCGCTGCTCGACGACGCCACCGAGCGGTGGGTGCACCCGCTGGCCTGGCTCGACCTGGCCCGCGAGATCGACGTCGAGATCGAGCGGCACGAGCGCATCGTCAAGGAATACGGGCTCTAGGCCCGCTTTCCCCGCGGCCGCCGCACCACGTCGGGGCGGCGTGCCGCTCTCCCACGCCGCCGCATCATGTCGGCGGCGTGCCGCGTGTGGTCGTCCGGGTGGAAGGTGGGGCTGACGTGCTGGAGCGGTTCCGGCTCGACGGCAAGGTGGCGATCGTCACCGGAGCGTCGTCGGGGCTGGGGGTGGCCTTCGCCCGCGGCCTGGCCGAGGCGGGCGCCGACGTGGTGATCGGCGCCCGGCGCACCGAGCCGCTGGAGCGGACGCGGCGGCAGGTCGAGGAGACCGGCCGCCGCTGCCTGGCCGTGGCGACCGACGTGTCCAGGCCGGAAGACTGCGACGCGCTCGTGGCCGCCGCCGTCGAGGCGATGGGCGGCGTCGACGTGCTGATCAACAACGCCGGGGTCGGCACGGCCGTGCCCGCGGTGCGTGAGACGCCCGAGGAGTTCCGCCGGGTCGTCGACGTCAACCTGCACGGCACCTACTGGATGGCGCAGGCGTGCGCCAGGGTGATGCGGCCCGGCTCGTCGATCGTGAACATCGGCAGCGTGCTCGGCGAGACCACGGCCGGGCTGCCGCAGGCCGCCTACAGCGCGTCCAAGGCGGGGGTCGCCGGGCTCACCCGCGACCTGGCGCAGCAGTGGACCGGGCGGCGCGGCATCCGGGTCAACTGCCTGGAGCCCGGGTTCTTCGCCTCGGAGATGACCGAGCAGTACCCACCGGGCTATCTGCCGGGGATGCTGGAGTCGCGGGTGGTCATGGGGCGGGCGGGCGATCCGGACGAGCTGGTCGCGGCCGCGGTGTTCCTGGCGAGCGACGCGGCGTCGTACGTCACGGGGGTGACGCTGCCGGTGGACGGCGGGATCCTGATCACCTGAGCCCGTCGCCCTCGGCCAGGAGGTCGTTCTGGGCGGCCAGGAAGCCGGCGTGGAAGCGGGTCCTGGCGCCCAGGTGCTCGCAGAGCACCTGGACCCGGCGTTGCACCGTACGCGGGCTGAGCCCGAGCTGCCGGGCGATGGCGTCGTCCTTCATGCCGGCCGCCAGCAGGGTCAGCACCTCCGTGTCGGGGGCCTGCGGCCACGCCTCCGGCCCCGGGGTCTCCTCCACCAGGCGCAGCGGGACGGACGCCCGCCACAACGTCTCGAACAGCCCGACCAGGGCGTCCAGCAGCGCCGACGGGTGCACCACGAGCGCGCTCTCCACGGCCCGGTCCTCGTCGGAGACCAGCGGCAGGATGGCCGTGCGGGCGTCGGCGACGGCCAGCTTGACGGGCACCTGGCCGAGCCTGGCCTGTTCGCCGTCGGCGACGGCGCGGCGGGTGTGGTCCAGCATGCCGGGCTGCTCGAAGGCCAGTGGGCTGTAGATGCCGCGGGTGACGAGCGCGCCCTGGCGGGCCGCGCGCTGGCGGTTCTCCCTGTCGTCGCTGATGTCCACCGCGTACGGCGGATGCACCAGCACCAGCATCTCCTGGGTGGCGTTGCGTTCGAGCTGGAGGTAGCGCCGGGCCACGGCGTCGCGCCCTGTCACCACCTCCAGCACCTCCTCCGGGTGCGGCCCGCCGCGCTCGGCGACCTCGGTGGCCAGCAGCGCGGCGGCGGCCCGGCTGTGGGTGATCTCCTCCTGGCGGCGGGCGACCAGGATGTCGACGGCGATGTTCGGCGGCGTGGCGACCACGCGCAGCGGACGTCCGGCGACCCGGGAGCAGAGCGCCAGGTCCTCCAGCCGGGGCAGCATGCGGCGGATGGCGGCGGCCGACGAGCCGGTCTCGACGGCCAGCTCGCTCAGCGTGGCGGGGCCGTGCCGGAGCAGGGCCCGGTAGGCGGTCTCCTCGGTGACCGTGACACCGAGCCCCTCGAGTAAGCGACGTTGCGCCATGTCGCCCTTTCCCCTGCGATGATCCGAGGTCAGCGTACTCGGCCGGGCCGCGCACGGAAACGATCTCCGCCGGTAAACGCCGTCATGGACGCCCTCGTTGTCCGGATCGGCGGGGTAAGGCCGCTCGCGAGGCTCTTGTTCCGGCGGGTCCTGGACTCTATCGTCGTTGCGTAGTCCGGCGCATGTTGCGTATTAAGGAACAACCGGAGGCGCCATGAGCCGACCTCGTCTGGTGATCGTAGGAGCGGGGATCGTCGGCTGCGCCCTGGCCGACGAGCTCACCGAGCGGGGGTGGACGGACGTCACGGTCGTCGACCAGGGCCCGCTCTTCGCCACCGGCGGATCCAGCTCGCACGCCCCCGGCCTCGTCTTCCAGACCAACCCGTCCAAGACGATGACCGAGTTCGCCGCCTACACCGCCGGCAAGTACGCGGCCCTCGGCGCGGAGTGCTTCCGCCAGGTCGGCGGGCTGGAGGTGGCCACCACCCAGGAGCGCTGGCTCGACCTGCACCGCAAGCACGGCTGGGCCGAGTCGTGGGGCGTCGAGGCCCGCCTGCTCGACCCCGCCGAGTGCGCCGCGCTGTGGCCGCTGCTCGACCGGGACAAGGTGCTCGGCGGCTTCCACGTGCCGGGCGACGGGCTGGCGGCGGCGGTCGCGTGCGGCCAGGCACAGGCGGCGCGGGCCACCGAGCGCGGGGCCAGGTTCCTGCCGCGGCACACGGTGGTCGGCATCGAGCAGCGCGGCGGCCGGGTCACCGGGGTGGCAGTGCTGACCTCGGGGCCGGCCTCGGGCGAGTACCGGACGATCCCGGCCGACGTGGTGGTGTGCGCGGCGGGCTTCTGGGGTCCTTCGATCGGCGCGCTGGCCGGGCTCACCGTGCCGCTGCTGCCCCTGGCCCACCAGTACGCCAAGTCAGGCCCGCTGCCGATGCGGCGGCCCGCGAACGAGCCGGGCCCGATCCTCCGCCACCAGGACCGCGACCTGTACTTCCGGGAGCACGGCGACCGCGTCGGCATCGGCTCCTACGCCCACCGCCCCATGCCGGTCACCCAGGACGAGATCGGCCAGAAGGCCACCACCATGCCCTCGGTGCAGGCGTTCACCACGGAGGACTTCGACCCGGCCTGGCGGGACGCGGTCGAGCTGCTGCCGGCCCTGGCCGAGTCCAAGTACGAGGACGGCATCAACGGGATCTTCTCCTTCACCCCCGACGGGTTCCCGCTGATCGGCGAGGCCCCGCACCTCGACGGGTTCTGGCTTGCCGAGGCCGTCTGGGTGACGCACTCGGCCGGCGTGGCGCGGGCGCTGGCCCAGGTGCTGGTGGACGGGCGTTCCGAGGTCGACCTGCACGAGTGCGAGCTGAACCGGTTCGAGCAGGCGCAGCTCTCGCCCGCCTTCGTCGAGGAGCGCGGCAGGCAGAACTTCGTCGAGGTCTACGACGTCATCCACCCGTTGCAGCCGATGGAGTCGCCGCGGCCGCTGCGTACGAGCCCGTTCCACCAGCGGCAGCGGGAGCTGGGGGCGTACTTCCTGGAGGGGGCCGGGTGGGAGCGGCCGCAGTGGTTCGAGGCCAACGCGCCGCTGCTGGCCGACCTCGTACGGCGGGGCGACTCCGAGGCGCTCACGGGCACCGGGCGGCGCGACGTGTGGGCGGGCCGCCACTGGTCGCCGATCGCCGCCGCCGAGTCGTACGCCACCAGGGAGCGGGTGGCCCTGTACGACATGACGCCGCTCAAGCGCATCGAGGTCGCCGGGCCGGGGGCGGCGGCGTTCCTGCAACGGATGACCACGAACAACGTGGACAGGAAGCCCGGCTCGGTCACCTACACCCTGCTGCTGGACGTGCACGGCGGCATCCGTTCCGACCTCACGGTGGCCCGGCTCGACGAGGACACGTTCCAGGTCGGCGCGAACGGCCACCTCGACCTCGACTGGCTGACCCGGCACGCCCCCGGCGGGGTGCGGGTGCGCGACCTGACCCCGGGCACCTGCTGCGTCGGCGTCTGGGGCCCGCGGGCCAGGGAGCTGGTGCAGGGGCTGACCGACCTGGACCTGTCGCACGAGGGCCTGCGCTACTTCGGCTGTGCGAGGGGATACGTCGGGCATGTCCCGGTGCTGGCGCTGCGGGTGTCGTACGTGGGCGAGCTGGGCTGGGAGCTGTACACCAGCGCCGACATGGGGCTCAAGCTCTGGGACACGCTCTGGGCCCCCGGGCTGGCGGTCGCCGGCGGCCGGGCCGCGTTCAACAGCCTGCGGCTGGAGAAGGGCTACCGGCTCTGGGGCGTGGACATGACCACCGAGCACAACCCGTACGAGGCCGGGCTGGGCTTCGCGGTCAAGGCCGACAAGGACTTCCTCGGCCGCGACGCGCTCTCCACGGACGTGCGCCGCAAGCTGGTGCCGCTGCTCAGCGCCGAGGTGGTCATGGGCAAGGAGCCGGTCCGGCACGACGGCCGCACCGTCGGGTACGTCACCAGCGCCGCCTACGGCCACACCGTCCAGAGCCCCATCGCGTACGCCTGGCTGCCGGCCGAGCTGGCAACCCCCGGGACACAGGTGGACATCTCCTACTTCGGCCGCCGCGTCCCCGCGGAGGTCGCCGCCGAGCCGCTGTACGACCCCGGGATGGAGAAGATCAGACGTTGACCCACCCCGACTTCCTCTGGCGCAACCCGGAGCCCAGGCCCTCCTACGACGTGGTCATCGTGGGCGGGGGCGGGCACGGCCTGGCCACCGCCTACTACCTGGCCAGGAACCACGGCCTGACCAACGTCGCCGTCCTGGAGCGGGGCTGGCTGGCCGGCGGGAACATGGCCCGCAACACCACGATCATCCGCTCCAACTACCTGTGGGACGAGAGCGCCGCGATCTACGAGCACTCGCTGAAGCTGTGGGAGGGGCTGAGCGCGGAGCTGGACTACGACCTGCAGTTCAGCCAGCGAGGGGTGCTCAACCTGGCGCACAACCTGGGCGACGTGCGCGAGGGCCGGCGCCGGGTCAACGCCAACCGGCTCAACGGCGTGGACGCCGAATGGCTCGACGCCGACGAGGTCAGGAAGTTCTGCCCGATCGTCAACGTGTCACCCCGGGCCCGCTACCCGGTCATGGGCGCCACGCTGCAGCGGCGCGGCGGCATCGCCAAGCACGACCACGTGGCCTGGGCGCTGGCCCGCCGGGCGGACGCGTACGGGATCGACCTCATCCAGGGCTGCGAGGTCACCGGGTTCGAGATCGCGAACAACCGGGTCACGGCGGTGCGCACCTCGCGCGGCCGGATCGCCGCGGGGAAGGTCGCGCTCGCCGCGGCCGGGCACACCTCGGTGCTGGCCGCGCACGCCGGGATCCGGCTGCCCCTGCAGTCGCACCCGCTCCAGGCGCTGGTGTCGGAGCTGCTGGAGCCGGTGCTCGACTGCGTGGTCATGTCGAACGCCGTCCACGTGTACGTGAGCCAGGCCCACAAGGGCGAGCTGGTCATGGGGGCGGGGATCGACGCGTACAACTCGTACGGGCAGCGTGGCGGCGTACACGTGATCGAGGCGCAGATGGCGGCGGCGCTGGAGCTGTTCCCGATCTTCAGCCGGGTGCGCGTCCTGCGAACGTGGGCCGGCATCGTGGACGTCTCCCCGGACGCCTCGCCCGTCATCGGCCGCACCCCGGTCGACGGCCTGTACGTCAACGCCGGATGGGGCACCGGCGGCTTCAAGGCCACCCCGGGCTCCGGCTGGGTGTACGCCCACACCATCGCCCACGACCGTCCCCATCCGCTGGCCGAGCCGTTCGCGCTGGAGAGGTTCGGCACGGGGGCGCTCATCGACGAGCACGGCGCGGCGGCGGTGGCGCACTGATGCTGCTCATCGACTGCCCGCACTGCGGCCCCCGCGACGAGAACGAGTTCCACTATGGCGGCCAGGCCGGGATCTCCTACCCCGAGAACCCCGCCGCCCTCTCCGACCAGCAATGGGCCGAGTACGTCTTCCTGCGCGACAACCCCAAGGGCTGGTTCCGCGAACGCTGGTTCCACGTGCACGGCTGCCGGACCTGGTTCTCCGTCGAACGGCACACCGTGACCCACGAGATCAGGAAGACGCCATGAGGTTCACGTTCGACGGCCGTCCGATGCGGGGCGAGCCGGGTGACACGCTGGCCGCCGCCCTGCTGCGCAACGGGGTGCGGGTGGTGGGCCGCAGCGTGGAGCTGGGCCGGCCGCGCGGGATCTTCAGCGCCGGTACGGAGGAGCCGAACGCCCTGGTCCGGGTGGGCCCGGACCCGATGCTGGCGGCCACGACCGTGGCGCTGTACGACGGGCTGGAGGCGTGGAGCCTGCGCGGCAAGGGCCGGGTGGACCTCGACGCGACCGACGATCGCCGCTGCGACAAGGGCTACCTGCACTGCGACGTGCTCGTGGTCGGCGGCGGCCCCGCCGGGCTGGCCGCCGCCGTGGCGGCCGGGCGGTCGGGCGCGCGGGTGATCCTGCTGGACGAGCAGCCCCGGCTCGGCGGCGACCTGCTGAACTCGCGGCTGCTCCTGGACGGCGCGCCCGCGCTGGACTGGGTGGCCGCGCTTGATCTGCCAGGGCTCGACCTGCCGGGCCGGGTGCTCACCCGTACGACCGCCGTCGGCTACTACGACCACAACTACGTGGTGGCGGTGGAACGGCGGGCGCGGGGCGAGCGGCTGTGGCACCTCAGGGCGGGCCGGGTGGTGCTGGCGACGGGGGCGCACGAGCGTTCCGTCGCCTTTCCCGGCAACGACCGGCCGGGCGTGATGCTGGCCTCGGCCGCCCGCGCGTACGCCAACCGGTACGGGGTCGCGCCCTGGCGGCGGGCGGTGGTCTTCGCGTGCGCCGACTCCGGGTACGAGGCGGCGCGAGACCTGGCGGCGGCCGGGGTGGAGATCGTCGCGATCGTCGACCCGCGCCCCGGCTCGTCCGGCGCCCTGGCCGGACAGGTGGTCACCGGCACCACGGGCGACGAGGAGGGCGTGCTGACCGGCGTACGGGTGGGCTCGGCGTACTTCGAGGCCGACCTGCTGGCCGTGGCCGGGGGCTGGAACCCGGCCGTGCACCTGTTCAGCCAGTCGCAGGGGCGGGTCAGGTTCGACGAGGCGCTCCAGGCGTTCGTGCCGGGCGCCTCGGCCCAGGCGGAGCGGTCCGCCGGGGCCTGCCGGGGCCTGTACGGCACCCGCGAGGCCATCGCGGACGGCTACGCGGCCGGGGCCGAGGCCGCCGGGCACCATCCACGTGGGCTTCGGGTGCCCGAATCCGACGAACGACCCCCGCGCCCGCCTGCCGCCCTGTGGGCGGTCGAAAGCGGCACGGGCGATACGGGCGATACGGGCGATACGGGTGACGCGGGCGTCGCGGAGGAGCCGGAGGAGCCGGAGGAGCCCGCCTTCGCGGACCTGCACCGCGACGTGACCGTGGCCGACCTGGCCAGGGCCGCCGGTACGGGCATGCGCTCGGTCGAGCACGTCAAGCGCTACACCACCGCGGGGACCGGCGCCGACCAGGGCAAGACCTCGGGCGCGGTCGTCGTCGGCGTCATGGCCACGCTCCTCGGCGCGGACCCCGGCCAGGTGGGCACCACCACGTTCCGGCCCCCGTACGCGCCGGTCTCCTTCGCCACCCTGGCCGGGCGCGACCGCGGCGAGCTGTCCGACCCCGTCAGGACCACCGCCATGCACGACGCGCACGTGGCCAGAGGAGCGGTGTTCGAGGACGTCGGCCAGTGGAAACGCCCGTGGTACTTCCCACGGGACGGCGAGACGATGCAGGCCGCCGTCCGGCGCGAGTGCCACGCGGCCCGCACCGGCGTGGCCGCCATGGACGCCTCCACCCTCGGCAAGATCGACATACGTGGCGCGGACGCCGGGGCCTTCCTCGACCGGATCTACACCAACCTCTACTCCACCCTCCCCGTCGGCGCCTGCCGCTACGGCCTCATGTGCGGCGCGGACGGGATGGTCTTCGACGACGGCACCACGACCAGGCTGGCCGAGGACCACTTCCTCATGACCACGACCACGGGCAACGCCGCCGCGGTGCTCGACCGGCTGGAGGAGTGGCACCAGACGGAGTGGCCCGGCCTGGACGTCTCGTTCACGTCGGTCACCGACCACTGGGCCACCGTGGCCGTCGCCGGTCCGCGGGCCAGGACGGTGCTCGCGTCGGTCGCGCCCGGGGCGCTCGACCTGGCGTTCATGCGGTGCTTGGCCACCGACGTGCTGGGCGTGCCCGGCCGGGTGTTCAGGATCAGCTTCTCGGGTGAGCTGGCGTACGAGGTCAACGTGCCGTGGGCGTACGGGCGGGCGCTGTGGGAGGCGGTGCTGGCGGCGGGCGCGGTGCCGTACGGGACGGAGACCATGCACGTGCTGCGGGCCGAGAAGGGGTTCGCGATCGTCGGGCAGGAGACCGACGGCACCGTCACCCCGCAGGACCTCGGCATGTCCTGGATCGTCTCCGCGCGCAAGCCAGACTTCGTCGGCAGACGCTCGCACGCCCGCCCCGACACCGCCAGGGCGGGCCGCAAGCACCTGGTCGGCCTGCTGCCGGACGACCCGGCCGCACTGGTGGAGGAGGGCTCCCAACTGGTCGCCGTTGGCCCCTCACCGGCTGAGCCGGCTGCGGCCGAGGAGTCACCGGCCCGGCCGATGCTCGGGCATGTGACCTCCAGCTACGTCGGGCCCGCGCTGGGCCGCACGTTCTGCCTGGCCCTGGCCAGGGATGTGGTGCCCGGCGATCGGCTCGTCGCCGTGTCGGGGGCGGCGGCCCTGCCGGTGACCGTCGTGGAGCCCGTCTTCTACGACCCGGACAACGCCCGGCGCGAGGGCGAGCCTTCAGCGGAAGCGACGAAGGTGCGGGAGGCGGGTCTTGGGCGGGCGTTCGAGGTCAGGGCCGAGAGTCCGGCCGCCGCGTTCGCGGCCAGGTTCGAGGCGGCGGGCGGCGCGTCCGTACGGCTGCGCGAGGTGCCGTTCGAGCCCATGTGGGAGACCCGGGGCCCGGATCCGGGGGTGGGCCTGCGGCTGGGCCCGTCCTGGTGGCTCGTCCGCGGGGCCGCAGAACCCCGGCGGGACTGGGTGGACGTGTCGGGCCAACGGACGGTCCTGGAGCTGTCGGGCCCGTCGGCCGAGGACGTCCTGATCACCGGCTGCCCCCTCGACCTGCACACGCTGCCCGGCCACGCCCAGACCCTGCTCGGCAGGACCTCGGTCGTCCTGGAACGGCGTGACCCCGAGACCTACCGGATCTACGTCAGGTCGTCCTACACCAGGTACCTGGCGGAGTGGCTGCTCGACGCGATCGACGGCCTATAAGTCCTATATCTAGGTCTATATCGGGGCATTACCTAGACTTTACGGAAACATGGTGAAAAGTCTGGGGGCAGATGTGCGGGTACGGGCGTTAGCGGCCGGTCTGGTCGCGGTGGCGGCGCTGGCGGGCTGCGGGGGACTCCAAGCGCAGTCGGGCGGCGAACAGACCTCGAAACCGGACCCGGCCTCGATCTCCGAGGCCCGCGAGAAACTGGACGGGCTCGCCGTCAAGGGCCGCGCCCCCAAGACGGGCTTCGACCGCGACAAGTTCGGCCCCGCCTGGTCCGACGTCGACCGCAACGGCTGCGACACCCGCAACGACATACTCAAGCGCGACCTCGTGGACGAGACGTTCAAGTCCGGCACCAAGGACTGCATCGTCCTGACCGGCACCCTGCACGACCCCTACAGCGGCAAGACCATCGACTTCAAACGCGGCCAGGACACCAGCACGGCCGTGCAGATCGACCACGTGATCCCGCTGTCGGACGCCTGGCAGAAGGGCGCGCAGCAGTGGTCGGCGGCCAAGCGCAAGGAGTTCGCCAACGACCCGCTGAACCTCATGGCCGTGGACGGCCCGCTGAACGGCCAGAAGAGCGACTCCGACGCCGCCACCTGGCTGCCGCCGCGCAAGGCGTACCGCTGCACCTACATCGCCCGGCAGATCGAGGTGAAGGCGAAATATGGTGTATGGGTGACTTCGGCGGAGAAGACGGCTATGGAGGGGATACTGGGGAGCTGCTGACTTATGTGACATATGTCCGTAAGATCGGAAAGCATGCGTGCAAGAAGATGTGCCCCCGTCATCGCCGCGCTCGCCGTCCTCACCGGCGCCCTGCTCGCCGCACCGTCCGCAGCAGCCAACGCGGCGGCCAGCGTCGTCGTGCTCAACTGGAACATCCATGGCGAGACCGCCGACATGAAGGCCATCGCCAAGGTGATCCGCGACAACGGCGCCAACGTCGTCACACTCCAGGAGATCCACCGCAAGCCGGAAGCCGACCAGGTACGCCAGCTCGCCGACGAACTCGGCTGGGACATCACCGCCAACGCCCACTTCGGCGCCGGTGACGACGTCGGGCCCTGCGACGCCCCGCAGCCGGGCAAAGCGGGCAACGCGGTCCTGTCGTCGTACCGGATCGTCGAGCGGGTGACGATCCCGCTCACGGACTTCGCCACCTGCCCGGTCAACCGCTCGATGGCCGGGGTCAGGCTGGACCTCGGCGGCGGCGCGGAGGTGCGGGTGTTCACCACGCACCTGTCGCCCGGCCTGTCGGCGACCTCGGTCGCCCGCCGCGAGGCGCAGGCCGCCAAGGTGCTCGACTACTTCGGCACCAGGACCGGCCTGATCCTCACCGGCGACTTCAACGCGCCGCCCACGGACGCGCTGTCCAAGCGGTTCGTGAGCGCGGGCTGGGTGGACACCGGCGCCAGGTACGCCCCCCAGCCCACCCTCGGCGACGCGCGCATCGACTACATCTACACCCGCGGGGTCACCACCACCAGCGGATCCGTGCTCTCCACCACGCTGTCCGACCACCGGCCCGTCATCATGCGGATGGTTCGCTGACCTCTCGCCGGGTTACCGGGGCTCAGGGGCCGCGAGGAGCACCTCCACGCGTGCCCCGCCCCCGGCCGGTCTGGAGACCGTCAGGCCGCCGCCGCCCGACGACTCCGCCGTACGCCGGGCGATGTCGAGCCCGAGCCCCGTCGAACCGCCCCCGCTGCTGCCCCGCCCCAGCAGCGCGGGCTCGAACCCGGGCCCCGCGTCCTGCACGGCCAGCAGGGCTCCGGGAGGGCGGGCCCGGAGGCGTACCGACATGGCGACCCCCTCGGGGGTGTGCGCGAAGACGTTGCCGAGCAGCGCGTCCACGCACGCGGCCAGTTCCTCGGCCCCCACCGCGACCGGCAGCGGCCCGTCCGGCAGGGAGACCGTCACCTCCCGCCCCTGGTCCTCCGCCAGGACCGACCAGAACCGCACCCGCTCGCGCACCACCGCCGCCGCGTCGCACGAGTCGCGCCCGGCCGTGCGGCGCCGCGCCTCCGTGATGACCGCGCTCACCGCCCGCTCCAGGGCGTCCACTCTGGCCTGGACGCGCGCCGCCTCCTCCGGGTCACGCAGCGACTCGGCGTCCAGCCGCAGGCCGGTCAGCGGCGTACGCAGCCGGTGTGACAGATCGGCCACCGACTCCCGCTCGGCCACCAGCAGTTCGTCTATCCGCCCCGCGAGCTGGTTGAGCGCCAGCGCCACCGAGCGCACCTCTGGCGGCCCGCCGGGCTCGGCCCTGGCCGTCAGGTCGCCCCCGGCGAGCCGGTGCGAGACCCGCGCCAGGCCGTCCACCGGCCGCGTCACGGCCAGCGCCAGCCGGTCGGCGAGCACGATGCCCAGCACCACCAGCCCGAGGCCGAGCACCAGCAACGCCAGCCACGCCTCCCGCACGCCCTTCGTCAGCTCGCCGTCCGGCACGAACACCCTGATCACGGCCGTGCCGTCCGGCGACTGCGCCGAGACCAGCACCTCCCTGCCACCGGGGACGGCGGCGGTGACGCTGCGCCCGGTCGCGGCCAGGCGTACGGCGTCGGACCGGGCGGCCGGAGCCCCCACGGTGTTCCGGTCCGGGCTCTCATCCGGCAGGAACACCGTCACGGGACGCGCGACCTGCTCCACCGCCAGCTCCAGATCGGGGGTGCCCACCGCGACCGCGACCGACTCGGCGGCGGCCGTGGCCCGGCTCATCGCGCCGTTCTCGGCCACCGTACGGATCAGCAGCGCCATCGGCACCAGCAGCGCGATCAGCACCAGCGACGTCGTGGCCGCGACGAGCAGCGCCAGCCAGCGCCTCATGACGGCTCGACGAGCTTGACGCCGACACCTCGTACGGTGTGCAGGTAGCGGGGCTCGGCGGCCGTCTCGCCCAGCTTCCTGCGTAACCACGACAGGTGCACGTCCACGGTCTTGTCGGCCCCGCCGTACGGGAGTTGCCACACCTCCGTCAGCAGCTCCCGCTTGGTGACGACCTCGCCGGGCCGCGCGGCGAGGTAGTGCAGCACGTCGAACTCGCGCGGCGTCAGATCCAGGGCCGTGCCATCGAGCGTGGCGGTACGCGCCCGCGGGTCCACCCGCAGCGCCCCCACCGCCAGCGGCGCCTCGGGGGCCGCCCCACCCGCGCGCCGCAGCACGGCCCGCACCCGCGCGTCGAGCTGCGCCGCGCTGTACGGCTTGACCACGTAGTCGTCGGCCCCCGCGTCCAGCACCGGCACCATCTCCGCGTCCCCGTCGCGGGCCGTGGCCACGATGACCGGCACCCGGCTGACCGCCCGCACCATGCGCAGCAGCTCCACGCCGTCCAGGTCCGGCAGCCCCAGGTCGAGCACGACCAGGTCGGGCCGGTCCTGTACGGCCCGCCGCAGCCCGTCCAGGGCGGTGGGGGAGGAGGAGACGGCATGGCCGAGCTCCCGCAGCCCGCGGCTGAGCGCCGTACGGATCGCCGCGTCGTCCTCGATGAGCAGAATGTCAGCCATAGCACGAACGTAGACCGTTTCCGGCCGGAGCTTGAGCCGTCTTAGCGTCGGCTTAACCTGGCCTTAGCCGTACATGGGGGAGCCTGGGCGGGATGAAGAGACTCGTCGTGGCCTGGGCTGCCACCGCGGCGGCCGCCACCGGCGCCGCGGTGGCGGTGCTCGGGCTGCTCGGGACCGGCCTCACCGGCGCCGACAGTCACGTGCTGGGCCCGGAGGAGATCCGTGCGGCGCTGGCCACCGCCACCACGCGCACCCCCACCACACCGTCAGCCACCACACCGTCAGCGGCGGCATCACCAGAGGCCACCCCGGGTGCCACGGTGACGCCGACGTCGCAGGACAGGCTCATCCGCAGCGCGGGCGGGACCGTGATCGCCTCCTGCGCCGACGGCCTGGTCACGCTGCGTTCGTGGAGCCCGGCCCAGGGCTACTCGGTGGACAGCGTCGAGCGCGGGCCGGCCTCGGAGGCGAGGGTTGAGTTCGAGCCGGACGAGGGCGAGGAGGTCAAGCTCAGGATCGTCTGCTCGGATGAGGGCGCGGGGCAGGGGGAGGTGCCCACCGTCCGGCCCCACTCGTGACCCGGCGTTCCGGGCCCGCCACGCGGGCGTCGCTCACGGCCCGGCGCCGAGTGCCGACTTCGTCAGCTCGGCCTGGCGGCGGATCTGCCCCATGACGACGGGGTTGACGCCCTTGGCGGCGAACGTGGCGACCATCCGGTCCAGGACCGCGCCGGCCCGTACGAGGTCGCCCCGCCGCGCCTCGGCCCTGGCCAGCCGCCGCATCACCAGGTTGAGCGTGATGTTGTCGAGGCCGGCCGCGTCGGCGACCCGGCTGAGGAGCTCGATGCCCTGCTTGGGGTCCGGCGGCCGGACGCGCAGCCGGTTGTCCCGCGTCAGCTCCTTGAACTCCCGTTCGGCGTTGAGTCCCTTGACCAGCCGCGCGTAGACGGCCAGCGGGTGGCCGCCGTGGCGGTCGATGACCTCGTCCAGCGCCAGGTTGCCTGAGCGCAGCTCCGGCGAGTCGGAGCCGAGCAGCGAGAACAGCTTGCCCTGGTCCTCGCCCAGCATCAGCTCCGCCACCCGCTGGTCGTCGCGGGTGACCGGCGGGCGCACCCTGACCGGGCAGGCGGCGGAGACGACGAGGGAGCCGTCGGCGGCGACGTACTGGGCGCGCACCTGGTACTCGCCGGGCCGCTGGAAGTAGTGACCGTCGCGCCCGTGCCCGATGTACGCGCTGCGGTACATGGCCGGGTGGTCGGCGTCCAGCCGGATCTGCGGTGAGGTGTCCACGCAGTGCCGCATCATGGGCCGGTAGAGCACGGTCCCGCCGCCCGGCCGGGTGATCGACACCTGGGCGAACTCCGTGTCGGGGTGCAGGTGGCCGTGCGTGACGCGCGGCTCGCCCGTGACGGAGAGCTTGAGCTCGACCACGACGGGCTCACCCAGCTCGAACGACTCCTTGGCACGCACCTCCAGCCGCAGCCCCGAACGGTCCTCGACGGGCTGCTCGAAGGGCTCGATCTCGGCCGCGCCGGCGCCGAACGCGTTCGCGCCCATGGCCACGTCCTGGTAGAAGCCGTGCCGCAGGTGCACCAGCTCGGCGTCGGTGAACCGGAACGGGAAGGCGGCCCAGTAGCCCTGTTCGCCGCCGGGGCGGTAGTTCTGCACGTAGTTCATCCACGACAGGTCGCCGAAGCCCCCGTCGGGGCCCAGGGGCTGGGGCGGGCTGGCGAGGTGCTTCTGCCAGGAGTGCAGCAGGTTGAAGGCGTGCCCTAACTCGTGCACGTACGTACGCAACTGCGCCCGCTGCGACTCGGGCGTCGTGCCCTTGATCACGTCGTGGAAGACCGCGGCGCCCTGCCGCTGGTGGGCGTCGTCGGAGTCGAACATGATCCCCCGGTAGCCGCCGACGTGCCTGCTCGCCACCAGCAGCCACACCCGCCAGGCCGGCGCGTCGCCGAACGCGCCGAAGTGCCGGGTCATCGCGTGGTGCAGCTCGGCGTCGTCCCAGGCCAGGTCCGCGCCCGAGCCGTCCACCGGGATCACCCCCGGCTCGGCCAGGGTCAGCTCGACGCCCGCCTCCGCGTACGCCGCGCGCACGCTCAGCCCTCTGGCGGGCGACGACGCGGGCCCCGGCAGCGCCCCCGTCCGGTACGACACGAACGGCACGGTCCCGGCCACGGAGTCCTGCTCCAGCAGCACGCTGCGGAAGAACGCCGAGACGAACGACACCGCGTACGTGCGCCCCGCGACCTCGGCCGTCCCCGCCCCGTCGGCGATCGTGACGCGCACGTCGCGCACCGGGGCGGCGAACGTGAAGTCTGCCCGCCCCTCGATCCGCCCGTCACGCACACCGGGGGCGCCGACCACGAACGACCCGGCGTAGGAGGTGGTAGCCCCGGTCACGGTGAAGAGGTCGCCGCTGACCCGCCCCGTGGGCCTGGGCCCGTCGACGTCGACGCGCAGCGCCAGCCGGGAGTCGCCGTCCTGTCCCTGGTACAACCCGCTGATCATGGCAGCTCCCTGGGGGGTCGCTGAGGGCTCTATCCAGGCAGACTTCTCCCGCGGACCGGCCCTGTCAACGACTCCCGCGAACTTGGAGCGAGGCCAGCAGCTCTTCAGAGGCCCGGGTGATCGTCTCGACGGCCCGGTCGAACGCCTCGGCGTTGTGCGCCGCGGGCGCGCGGAACCCGGAGATCTTCCTGACGAACTGCAACGCCGCGGCCCGCACGTCCTCCTCGGTCACGCTCTCGGTGTAGGGCGGGCGGAGGGTCTTGATGCTTCTGCACATGCCCTAACCGTAATAGCCGATGCGCTGGCTTATCTCCCGCGCGCCCGCCACCAGCAGCGCCCCCACCTCCGGCAGCCGGTCCTGCGTCAGCCGGTAGGACGGCCCCGAGACGCTGACCGCGGCCACCACGGACCCGTCTGCGCCGCTGATGGGCGCCGCCACCGCGTTCAGGCCCACCTCCAGCTCCTCCACCGTGGCGGCCCAGCCGCGCCGCCTGATCTCCGCCAGCTCCAACCCGGCCGGTGAGGTGACGGTGTGCGGCGTGTACGACTCCAGCTCGTCCGCCGGCCTCAGGGCGCCGAAGGCCAGCAGCACCTTCCCGCTGGAGGTGGCGTGGGAGGGGGTGCGCTGGCCGACCCAGTTGTGGCCGCTGATGGCGGCGGGGCCGCGTACCTGGCTGATGTTGACCGTGTCGCCGTCGCGCGGCACCGCGATGTTGACGGTCTCGCCGACCTGCTCCGCCAGGCGCAGGCACACAGGACGGCTCTCGCGCGACAGGTCGAGCTGGGCGGTGGCCGCGCCCGCCAGCCGTACGACGCCGAACCCGAGCCGGTAGCGCCCCCGGTCGCCGCTCTGCTCCACCAGCCCGCCCTGTTCGAGCGCCGCCAGCAGCCGGAAGGCCGTGGACTTGTGCACGTCCAGCTCCGCCGCCAGGTCCGTCACCCTGCTGTCGCCGTCGCGGGCGAGGATCTCCAGGATCGCGATGGCGCGATCGACGGACTGAACCGACGCGCTGTTGCTCATAGCGCAACAGAATAGCGTTCAGCCGCCGGCCGGGCCGAGTTCGCCGCCGAAGTCGACGGCGATCCTGCGCAGGGCCGCGGCCAGCTCGTCGCGATCGAGCGCGTCGATGCGCTCGGCGGGCCCCGAGACCGACATCGCGGCCACCACGCGGTCGCCGTCGCGTACCGGCACGGCCAGGCAGTGCACGCCGAGCTCCTCCTCGCCCAGGTCGAGGGCGTAGCCCCGGTGCCTGACGGTGGTCAGCTCGGCCAGCATGGCGGTCAGGTCGGTGATGGTGTTGGGGGTGCGGCGCGGCATGCCGGTGCGCTCGAACACCGCGACCGCCTCCGGGGCCGGCCGCCCGGCCAGCAGCACCTTGCCCACCGCCGTGCTGTGCGGCAGCACCCGCCGCCCGACCTCGGCGAACATGCGCAGCCTGCGCGGCGAGGGCACCTGCGCCACGTAGACGATGAAGTCGCCTTCGAGCACGGCCAGGTTCGCCGTCTCACCGGACAGCTCGACCATCCTGGCCAGGTACGGCTGCGCCCACACGCCGACCATGCCCTCGGCGACGCCGCCCAGCCGGACGAGCCCGCCGCCCAGGGCGTAACGCCGATCCGACTCCTGGCGTACGTAGCCGCGGGCCAGCAGGGTCCGCAGCAGCCGGTGGATGGTCCCGTACGGCAGCCCGGTCCTGGCCGCGATCTCCGACAGCCCGGCCTCACCCCCGTGCTCGGCCAGCGCCTCCAGCACGTCGAGCGCCCGCTCGACCGACTGGACGCTCACAGCGGGACCCCGCGCAACGAGGCGTCCAGCACCTCGGCCGTGTGCGCCACCCTGATGTCGGCGCCCGCGCGCCGCATCGCCGCCGCGATCTGCATCGTGCACCCGGGATTGGCCGAGACCAGCAGCTCCGCGCCGGTCGTGGCGACCGCCCCGGCCTTCCTGTCGCCCAGGTCGCGGGCCGCCTGCGGCTGCAACAGGTTGTACGTGCCCGCCGACCCGCAGCAGATGGCCGACTCGGGGATCTCGCGCACCCGCAGCTCAGGGATGGCGCTCAGCAGCTCGCGCGGCTGCGCCCGGACACCCTGCGCGTGGGCCAGGTGACAGGCGTCGTGGTAGGCGACGGTGAGCGGCAGGGGGTGCCGCTTGGCCACCGGGCCCAGCTCGGCCAGGTATTCCGACAGGTCCACCACCCGGAAGCCCGGCTCGCGCCCGAGCAGCTCGGCGTACTCCTTCATCGAGGAGCCGCAGCCGGCCGCGTTGACCACGACGGTGTCCACCCCGGCCCGCTCGAACGTCCTGACCGTGGCCCGCCCCAGCCGCCCGGCCTGCGCGCCGAGCCCGGAGTGCACGCTGAGCGCCCCGCAGCAGCCCTGCTCGGGCGGGATCACCACGTCGCAGCCCTCCAGCGCCAGCACCCGCGCGGTGGCCGCGTTGACCTGCGGGAAGAACTCCCGCTGCACGCACCCGGTGAGCATCCCGACCGTGGCCCGGCGCTCGCCCCTGGCCCTGACCAGGCGCGGCAGGCGCTGCCGGTGCTCGACACGGGGCGCCAGCGCGGCCATCGCCCCCAGGCTCGGGTGCACCCTGGTCAGGAACGGCGCCATCCGCTCGGCCAGCCACATCGTCGGCCGCAGCAGCCGCAGCCTGCGCGGGTAGGGGAACAGGCTGAACACGATGCCGCGCACCGCCCGCTCGCGCGGCGGGCGTACGTGGTGGCGCTCCACCTCCACCCTGGTCTGCTCGATCAGCCGGTCGTAGCGCACGCCGGAGGGGCAGGCGGTGACGCAGGCCATGCAGCCCAGGCAGGCGTCGAGGTGCCCGGCCATCTCGGGTGTGATCGGCGTGCCCTCGACGTGCTGCCCCATGAGGTGGATGCGCCCGCGCGGCGAGTCCATCTCCTCGCCCCACAACACGTACGTGGGGCACGTCGGCAGGCAGAATCCGCAGTGCACGCAGTCGTTGATCAGCTCCGGGTCTATGCCCATGGTCGTCAGATCCCTCCCACGAACCGGCCGGGAGACATCCTGCGCCCGGGATCGAACCGTTCCTTGACCCGCCGCATCAACGGCAGCGCGCTCACGTCGCCCCACCTCTCGACGCTCTCGTACGGCGCGGCGAGCACGTTCACCCGCCCACCGGCCGCCTCGGCCCGCTCCCGCAGCCCGGCCACCACGGCGACCAGTTCGTCCTCCTCCACGGCCTGCCACGACTCCAGCAGCACCCGCCCGGAGGCGGGCGAGCCCCGCAGCGGCAGCCCGGCCTCTGCCGCCGCGTCGAGCACGGCGCCCGTGGCCGACGGCGGGAAGCGCACCTCGACCAGCACCTCGTCCCGCTGGATCAGCCCCCACCAGGGCGGCCGCTCCCGCGTCACCGAGCCCGCGCCGATCAGCTCGCGCAGCGTCCCCGCCCTGTCCTCGGCCGCCGTGCCCTCGACCAGCGCGGCCAGCGTGATCGGCCCGCCGGGGTCGGGCCGGTCCACCTCGACCGCGCTCGGCTCGGCCTGCGAGGCGGCCAGCGCCGCGGCGATCCGCGGCGTCTCGGCGCGATCGAGCCTGGCGACCACCCAGCGGCGGTCGGGCGGCAGCGGGTGCAGGCGGAACGTGGCCTCGGCGATGACGCCGAGCGTGCCGTACGAGCCGGTGAACAGCTTGCCAAGGTCGTAGCCGGCGACGTTCTTGACCACCTTGCCGCCTGATCTGGCGATCGTCCCGTCGGCCAGCACGACCGTGATGCCGATGAGCAGGTCGCGGGCGCCACCGTATCGGAAGGCGCGCGGGCCCGGCGGCGCGGCGGCCAGCGTGCCGCCGACCGTGGCGTGCTCGGCGAACGGCACGTCGAGCGCCAGCTCCTGCCCCTTGCCCGCCAGGACCCCGGCCAGCGCGCCCATCGTCACCCCGGCCTGCGTGCGCACCACGAGGTCACCGGCGGCGTGCTCCAGGATCTCGTTCATGCAGCACAGGTCGAGCAGCACGTCGCAGCGCTCGGGCGGCGGGGCCCAGTGCAGCTTCGTGCCGCCGCCCGCGGGCACCACCGCCAGGTCCTGCCCGGCGCACGCCCGCAGCACGGCCGCGACCTCCTCGACGGTCTCGGGCAGCGCCACCCACCGCGGGCGCACCCCGCCGACCGCGTCGTCCGCGCCCGCCTGCCTGACCGTCACGCCGCCGATCAAAACTGCTCCGCCTTCCCCTGCTCGACCAGCGGGTGCACGCCCTTGCGCACGCCCGGCACCTCACCGCACAGCCGCGGGGTGGGGAACACCTTGCCCGGGTTGGACAGCCCCTGGGGGTCGAACGCGCACCGGACGAGCTGCATGGTGTCGAGGTCGTCGGCGCTGAACATTTTCGTCATGTAGCGGGACTTGTCGACCCCGACCCCGTGCTCGCCCGTGATCGAACCGCCGTGCTCGATGCACAGGTCGAGGATCGCGCCCGAGACCACCTCGGCCCGCTCGCCCGCCCCCGGCTCCCCGTCGTCGAACAGCACCAGCGGGTGCAGGTTCCCGTCGCCGGCGTGGAAGACGTTGGCCACCCTGATGTGGTGCTCCAGGGAGAGCCGGTCGATGGCGGCCAGCACGGTGGGCAACGACGTACGCGGCACCACGCCGTCCTGCACGATATAGGCCGGGCTGATGCGCCCCACGGCCGCGAACGCCGACTTGCGGCCCTTCCAGATCGCCGCCCGCTCGCCCGCGTCGGCCGCCACGCGCAGCTCGAACGCCCCCGAGCAGATCTCCCGCAGCCGCGCGAACTGCCGGTCGACCTCGGCGGCGGGCCCGTCCAGCTCGACGATCAGCACCGCCCCCGCGCCCTCGGGATAGGCGCAGGCCACCGCCGCCTCGGCCGCCTCGATGGCCAGCGCGTCCATCATCTCGATCGCGGCCGGCACGATGCCCGCCCCGATGATCGCCGAGACCGCCTGCCCGCCCTGCTCGATGCTCTCGAACGCGGCCAGCACCGTGGTCACGGCCTCCGGCGCGCGGCACAGCCGCACCGTGACCTTGGTGGCGATGCCCAGCGTGCCCTCCGAGCCCACGAACGCCCCCAGCAGGTCGTAGCCGGGGTCCATGCGGTCGAGCGTGACCAGGTCGCCGTCGGGGGTGACGATCTCGCAGGCTTCGACGTGGTTGACGGTGAAGCCGTACTTCAGGCAGTGGGCGCCGCCGGAGTTTTCCGCGACGTTGCCGCCGATCGAGCAGACCTGCTGGCTGGAGGGGTCGGGGGCGTAGTAGTAGCCGCGGTCGCGCACGGCCTCGGTGATGGCCAGGTTCGTGACGCCGGGCTCGACGACCGCCCGGCGGTTGTCCAGGTCGATCTCCAGGATCGAACGCATCTTGGAGGTGACGATCAGCACGCCGTCCTCGCGCGGCAGCGCGCCCCCCGACAGGCCGGTGCCCGCGCCCCTGGCCACGAAGGGCACGCCGAAGTCGTTGCACAGCCGTACCACGCGGGCGACCTGCTCGGCCGTGCCAGGCAGCACGACCACGCCGGGGGTCGCCCGGTGGTAGGTGAGGCCGTCGCACTCGTACGTGCGCAGGCGTACGGGGTCGGTGATCACCGAGTCGTGGGGCAGCAGAGTGCGCAGAGCCGCCACCAGCGTGTCCATCACCCGATCACCTCCGCTTTACGACTTTCTACGGCATCCTGGCGTAGGCGGGAAGAGTCAGGAACTCCGCGAAGTCGTCGTCCAGCGCCACCTCTTTGAACAACGCCGTCGCCTGCCCGAACATTGCCTGGTCGTAGCCGGGCTCCTGCGAGATCTTGGCCAGCTCCTCGGAGATGATTCGTTCGACCAGCTCCTTCGTCACCTGCGCGCCCGTGTCGGCCAGCGTGATGTCGTTGTGGATCCACTGCCAGATCTGCGAGCGCGAGATCTCGGCGGTGGCGGCGTCCTCCATGAGGTTGTGGATGGCCACCGCGCCCAGCCCGCCCATCCAGGCGGCCAGGTAACGCAGCGCCACGTCCACGTTGTTGCGCAGACCCGTCTCGGTGATCTCGCCCGGCGTCTCGGAGACGGCCAGCAGCTCCGCCGCGGAGACGTTCACGTCTTCGCGCAGCCGGTCGAGCTGGTTGGGCCGCGAGCCCAGCACGCCGTCGAACACCTCGCGGCAGATCGGCACCAGGTCGGGGTGCGCCACCCACGAGCCGTCGAACCCGTCGCCCGACTCGCGCGTCTTGTCCGCCCGCACCTTCTCCAGCGCCACGGCGTTGACCTCGGGATCCCTGCGCGAGGGGATGAACGCCGCCATCCCGCCGACCGCGTGCGCCCCGCGCTTGTGGCAGGTGCGCACGAGCAACTCGGTGTACGCGCGCATGAACGGGGCCGTCATCGTCACCGCGTTCCGCTCGGGCAGCAGGAACTCGCGGCCCCGGGTGCGGAACTTCTTGATCACGCTGAACAGGTAGTCCCAGCGGCCCGCGTTGAGCCCGGCCGAGTGGTCGCGCAGCTCGTAGAGGATCTCCTCCATCTCGAACGCCGCCGGGTACGTCTCGATGAGCACCGTCGCCCTGATGGTGCCGTGGGGGATGCCGAGCAGCTCCTGCGCCCTGGTGAACACGTCGTTCCAGAGCCGGGCCTCCAGGTGCGACTCGATCTTGGGCAGGTAGAAGTAGGGGCCCTTGCCCTTGTCGATCTGCCGCTGCGCGCAGTGGAAGAAGTAGAGCCCGAAGTCGAACAGCGACCCCGAGACCGGCCGCCCGTCCACCCGGGCGTGCTTCTCGTCGAGGTGCCAGCCGCGGGGCCGCACGACCACCGTGGCCAGCTCGTCGTCGGGCCCGAGCGCGTACGCCTTGCCGCCCGCCTCGAAGTCGATCGTGCGGTCGAGCGCGTCGCGCAGGTTGAGGTGACCGACCACGCAGTTTTCCCACAGGGGAGAGTTGGCGTCCTCGAAGTCGGCCAGCCACACCTTGGCCCCGGAGTTGAGCGCGTTGATGGTCATCTTCTTGTCGACCGGGCCGGTGATCTCGACGCGGCGGTCCTCCAGGCCGGGCGCAGGGGACGCGACCTGCCAGTCGGCCTCCCTGATCTTCTTGGTCTCCGGCAGGAAGTCGAGCGTGCCGCCCGCCGACAGCTCCGCCTGGCGCGTCTGGCGCAGCTCCAGCAGCTCCAGCCGCCTGGCGCCGAACTCCCGCTGGAGAGCCTCCACGAAATCGAGCGCCTCCGGCGTGAGGATCTCGTCGAACCGGTCGAGCATCGGGCCGGTGATCTCCATGGGCTTCTTCCTTTCCACGGTGTTTCCACAATATGGAAATAGCATTCTGGATTGTGGAAACGACGCTACTCCCCTGATCTTCGGGGGTCAAAGGTT
Source organism: Nonomuraea antimicrobica (assembly GCF_039536965.1). Classification (NCBI taxonomy): domain Bacteria; kingdom Bacillati; phylum Actinomycetota; class Actinomycetes; order Streptosporangiales; family Streptosporangiaceae; genus Nonomuraea; species Nonomuraea antimicrobica. The sequence goes on from NZ_BAAAZP010000187.1 coordinate 77,323, forward strand.
GGGGACATCCCCGGGCGTCTTCCGGGTGTTCCCCGATGTGGCCGACCCGGCGGGCGCGACATGATTCCGGCATGAAGACGATTGCGATGGCGGGCGCGCTGGCGGCCTCCGCCGTGCTGCTCACCGGATGCGGCCTCGCGAGCCTCGCCGGGCCGGGCAACGAGGAGAGCGCCTCGTACCAGGTGACCGACAAGGTGACCAAGCTTCAGCTCAAGAGCGGCTCGGGCGATGCCGTGATCAACGAGACCGACGGCACCGCCGTACGCGTCGTCGAGACCCTCCGCTGGCGCGGCGACGACAAGCCCGTGCCGGAGCACAACGTCGAGGCGGGGGAGTTGTTCCTCACCTACGAGTGCCGGGGGAACTGCAGCGTCGACTACGAGATCGAGGTCCCCAAGGGCCTCCACCTCGACCTGCGCGCCGGTTCCGGCAACCTCACGCTCAGGGGCCTCAGCGGGCCGCTCGAACTTGACCTGGGCTCCGGCGACGCGGACGCCGCCGGGCTGACGGGCAAGAAGGTGTTCGCCAAGTCGGGGTCGGGGAACGTCGAGCTCGAGTTCCTGGCCGCGCCCGAGAGCACCGAGCTCGACACCGGTTCGGGGGACATCACGCTCGACGTCCCCGACGGCGCCTACGCCGTGAAGAGCGACATGGGGTCGGGCGACAGCAACATCTCGGTCAGGACCGACGCCTCCGCACCGAACAAGATCTCGATCACCGCGGGCTCCGGCGACGTCACCGTGTCTTGACAGTCTGTTGAGCTGCCCGGATAACCAGGTGATGGCGTCGGGGATGTCATGCCACCATCGTGGGAAGACACCGAGGTGTCCAGACGTTCCCTCATAGAGATGACACGTATGCACGAATACTCCGAGTTCGACGCGTTCGAGACCGGCGACATGGACCTCGAGGAACGCCAGGCGCTGCGCCGGGTGGCGGGCCTCTCCACCGAACTTCAGGACGTCTCCGAGGTCGAATACCGGCAGCTACGACTCGAACGGGTCGTCCTCGTCGGCGTCTGGACCTCGGGCACGGCCGAAGACGCCGACAACTCCCTTCTCGAGCTGAAGCTCCTGGCCGAGACGGCCGGGTCGCAGGTGCTCGACGGGCTCATCCAGCGGCGGCAACGGCCCGACCCGGCCACGTACATCGGCTCGGGCAAGGCCCTTGAGCTGCGCGACGTCGTCGAGTCGTCCGGCGCCGACACCGTGATCTGCGACGGCGAGCTGACCCCAGGCCAGCTCCGCCAGCTCGAGGAGACGGTCAAGGTCAAGGTCATCGACCGCACCGCGCTCATCCTCGACATCTTCGCCCAGCACGCCAGGAGCCGCGAGGGCAAGGCCCAGGTCGAGCTGGCCCAGCTCTCCTACCTGCTGCCGCGCCTGCGCGGCTGGGGTGGCAACCTGTCCCGGCAGGTCGGCGGTCGCGCCGCGGGCGGCGTCGGCATCGGCGGCCGCGGCCCCGGTGAGACCAAGATCGAGCTGGACCGGCGGCGCATCCGCGAGCGCATGTCCAAGCTGCGCCGCCAGATCAGCGGCATGTCCACCTCGCGCGAGACCATGCGCCACCAGCGCCAGCGGCGCGAGGTCCCGGCCGTGGCCATCGCCGGCTACACCAACGCGGGCAAGTCCTCGCTGCTCAACCGCGTCACCGGGGCGGGCGTCCTGGTGGAGGACGCGCTGTTCGCCACCCTCGACCCGACCGTGCGCCGCGCGCGCACGCCGGAGGGCAGGCTGTTCACGATCGCCGACACCGTCGGCTTCGTCCGGCACCTGCCGCACCAGCTCGTCGAGGCGTTCCGCTCCACGCTGGAGGAGGTCGGCGACGCCGACCTGATCCTGCACGTGGTCGACGGCTCGCACCCCGACCCCGAGGGCCAGCTCGCGGCGGTGCGCGAGGTGCTCGCCGACATCGACGGCGCCGCCGGGATCTCCGAGATCGTGGTGATCAACAAGGCCGACGCCGCGAGCCAGGAGGTGCTCGACCGCATCGCCAGGCGCGAACGCGACAGCATCGTGGTCTCGGCGCGCACCGGCAAGGGCATCCCCGAGCTGATGGCGCTCATCGAGGAGCGGCTGCCGCGGCTCGACCACGAGGTGCACCTGCTGGTGCCGTACGACAGGGGCGACCTGATCTCGCGGGCCCACAAGGAGGGCGAGGTGCTCTCGATGGACCACGTGGAGGACGGCACGATCCTGCACGCCCGCGTGCTGTCGAGCCTGTCGCAGGAGCTGCTGCGGGTGGGCAAGCCGGTGGAGCGGGTGTTCTAGCGTCAGGGCTTTAGACCGTCTCGCGTCAGGCGGGGTCGTTTCGCGTCAGGCGGGGTCGCTCGGGCGCCGGGGTCGTCCCGGCCCGGCCCGGCATCCCGCCTGTGGCTCGCCGGCTTCTCGTCCCTGGCCGCTCGGACCAGGTCAGACGCTGTCCGCTGGAACTCGTGACCATGACTTACCGGTATGGCCGGGCAGCTCTCGCCTAAAAGCGCACAGGTATGCCCAAAAGCGGCAGTGGTAGGCGACCCCTTGGCGTTGCTAGGATTGGCCAGACCTAACGTTGGTCAGGTTTTGGGTTTCGGGTTCAAGGTTTCAGATGATGACTGCACGTGTCGAAGTCGTCAACGGGGGCCATGGGGACAAGGTAGGGCTGCGTTACGGTTGTGAAGAGAGGTCTTTCTTCCGAATAACCCTGTACACCAGCCCGACATGTGAAATAACGTAACTGAACTGAAATCGCCGGATCATGCGTCCGGCGATACGGTCACCGCACAACATCGATGCGGATGAGAGCAGGAGACCCCCCATGTCGTCCGGACCCGGAGCGGACTCAGTGGGCGCGGCGCAGGCCGTGCACTGCGCTCTGCACCCGTGCGAGGGGTCGCGCTGGGTGGTGATGCGGTGACCGTTCGACTTCTGACCAACATCGGCCGCCTCTGGACCGGAAACGAGGTCCTGAGCAACGCCGCCATCCTGGTGCACAACGATCGCATCGCGTGGGTCGGCCGCGCACCCGACCTGCCGCAGAGCGTGCCGGGCGTCGTCGACGACATCGTCGACGTCGACCACGTCGAAAACCTGGGCGGCGCGCTGGTCACGCCCGGCCTCATCGACGCCCACACGCACCCGGTCTACGCCGGCAACCGCTACGCCGAGCTGGCCATCCGCACCGGCGGGTCCACCTCCGCCTCGATCACCGCGGCCGGTGGCGGCGTCGGCTCCACGGTCACCGTGACCCGCGGCACCGACCCGTGGACGCTGTGCAACGGCGTACGCGAGCGGCTGCGCGGCTGGCTGCTCAGCGGCACCACGACCGTCGAGGCCAAGACCGGCTACCACCTCACCCGCGACGGCGAGCTCGCCGACGTGCGGCTCCTGCGCGAGCTGGAGAAGGAGCCGATGATGCCGCGGGTGCACGTCACGTTCCTGGCCGCGCACGTGGTGCCGCCGGAATACTTCGGCAGGCAGCGCGAATACGTCGAGGCCGTGGGCGCGTGGTGCGCCGACGCGGCGGCGGCCGGCGCCGACAGCGTCGACGTCTACTGCGACGAGGGCCACTTCACCACCGAGGAGTCCCGCTGGGTCCTCGCCTCCGGCCGCAACGTCGGCCTGCTGCCGCGCATCCACGCCGGCCTCTTCAGCCGCCGCGGCGCCGTCCAGCTCGCCGCCGAACTCGGCTGCGCCTCTGCTGACGGTCTCCACCACATGTCCGACGAGGACATCGCGATCATGTCGCGCTACGGCGTCCCCGCCGTCGTCTGCCCCGCCACCGCCCTCCAGCGCGGCCACCTCCCGCCGGTCCGCCAGATGATCAAGCACGGCGTCCAGATCGCCCTCGGCAGCGACCACAACCCCGGCTACTGCGGCATCACCTCGATGTCCCTGGTCATCGCGATGGCGGTGTCGGCGTTCGGGATGAGCGTCAACGACGCCCTCCGCGCGGCCACGCTCGGCGGCGCCACGGTCCTGGGCGCTCCCGACCGCGGCGTCCTGGCACCGGGGCGGCTGGCGGACATCGTCCAGTGGGACGCCGACCACGAGGGCGCCTTCGCCTGGTCCTTCGGCCTCAAGCCACGCCGCGTGTGGCGGGGTGGGACACCGGTCCAGTAGTTGATCTCGGGTTATGGTGCCCTGGATTGCCGTTGTCACGGATTCGACCGCTTACCTGGGTTCGGTGCCTGGGGTGTTCGTGGTGCCCGTCCAGGTGACGGTCCGGGCCTCGGGGGCGTACGGGGGTGGGGCACCGTACGGGGGCGAAGATCCGCATCCCAGCGGCCAGCGCCAGTCCTTCGCGAACGACACGAGCACGAGTAGCGGCGCCGAGCCCCACCCGCCGTCGTCAGCGGAGGACGGGTCCAGTGGCGTGGGGGTGGGCTCGCCGCCGATTGCGGAGGGCACGCACGGAGGCATTGGAGCGGGGACGTCACCTCAAACGCCACCGTCTGCGTCTTCCGCAAACCTCGATGATCCAGTGCCAACAGCACCGAGCGTGCCGTCGGCCAACGGCGACAGCCCCACGCCGCCATCACTGCGGTCGTCGTCCAAAGGCGACGACCACTCCGCGCCTACGCCTCTTTCCGCAAGCGGCGACGACTCCCCTCCACCACCACCACCACAGAACGCGTTATCCACACCTGACGATCGCCCCTCGCTGGGTGGGTCCCTCGCGAACGTCCGGCGGCCGTCGTTAGCGGAAGACACGTCCAGCGAGGCTGACCCCGCCCACCCGGCTTCCGCCCACCCGGCTTCTGCACATCCCGCCACTTCCCACCCTCCCGTCACCTGCCACCCTCCCGTCACCTCCTCCTCCCTTTCGTCCGATGAGGACTCGTTCACCGGCGACCTCTCCTTCGCCGTCACGTCTCGCCCTTCCCCCGCCCGCTTCGCCTCGTGCTACTCCAGCCTGGCGGCAGCCGGTGCCACGGGTATCGTCTCGATTCACCTGTCCGGCGAGCTGTCAGGCACCGTGGAGTCGGCTCGCGCCGCCGCGCGCGACGCTCCCGTACCGGTGGAGGTGCTCGACAGCCGGTCGATCGCCATGGGCCTGGGCTACCCGGTCCTGGCCGCCGTTCGCGCGGCGGCGAGCGGTCCTCCGCTGGCGGCGGTGGTCTCGGCCGCCCGCCGCTGCATGGCGTCCACGCGAACGTACTTCTACGTGGACAGCCTCGACTACCTTCGCCGCAGCGGCCGCCTCGGCACGGTGGCCTCCCTCTTCGGCTCCGCCCTCATGATCAAGCCCTTACTCCACATCGTGGACGGCCGTATCTCCCTCCTGGAGAAGGTTCGTACGGCCTCGCGCGCCATCGCCCGCCTGGAGGACCTGGCGGTACAGGCGGCTGGGGACCGGCCGGTGGAGGTGGCAGTGCAACATCTGGAGGCGAAGGACCGAGCGGAGTCCCTGGCGCAACGGCTTACGACGCGCGTACCCGGGCTGGTGGACCTGCGGATCGTGGAGGTGGGGGCGGTGATCGGCGTACATGTGGGGCCGGGCATGCTCGGCGTCACGGTCACGTCCGCCAATCCCTGACCACCGCCCCTGCAACTCCAGCCGCCCACCATCCACCGGGATGTGGGCTGCAACGCCTGAGCGTCGGCCAGCGTTATCCACAACCACCTCGTCCCGCCTCACCCCTCATCCCCAGAACCCCGCTCGGTTCCTCGGAGCCAGGCGCTCAGGCCGTACCTTCGCTGCCGTGCGAACCCCCGACCCGACGGCAGAGCGGGCCATAGCCGAATCCCGGCTACGGTCGATCATCGCGCCTGCCCGCCGCTCCCGCCGGTTGCCGGCACGACCAGGCTGGGCCACGGGAAGCCGGACCACATCCCACAGCAGTCAGCACGACAAGCACCGTCAGGAAGCCCGAAACAACACACCAGCCGCTCAGCTCACACCAGGGCCGCAGCTCACACCAGGGCCGCAGCCTTCCATCGACCCCGCAGGCACCCGGCCCCCGAGATTCCACCAAAGCTCAAACCTCAACAACGCCCACACTCACGACGCCAACGACACCCTGCTCCCACCACCGCCAGCCTGGCCCCCACAACCTGAGCTATCGGAATACTCGTCCCTCCACACAACACCTCCGGGATCTCACCGACCTGAAGCAGCGCCACCCCACTCGGAGCTCCAACCGCCACCGGCCTCGACACCGCTACCTCCACCCCAACTGCCGCTCAAAACGCCGCCCGCCTCCACATCCGCCCTCCCCACCTCCCTCCAAACCCTCCGTAAGCTCCTCAACGCCCAGAGCCCGTCCCTAGACCCTGGCAAGCCCGGCCTACGCGTCCTCCTCGCCATAGGAGTCGTGGCAACGTCCGTAGCCGTCTTCGTCGTCTGGCGCTCGCAGCCTTCCCCACAGCCTCTGCCACCCCCAACCTCCCTCCATCCCATCGCACCCGTCACCCCGTCCTCCACCAGCGCCGTCACCAAGGTGACCGTTCACGTCGCGGGCAAGATCCGCAAACCGGGTGTCTACCTGCTCCCCGTAGGCGCAAGGGTGACGGACGCGGTGGCAGCGGCGGGCGGGGCGTCCCGAGGGGCTTCCACAGGCCCGCTCAACCTGGCCAGACGCCTGATCGACGGTGAGCAGATAGTCGTCGGTGCACCAGCAGGCCAGGCGGCCCTTGGTTCGCCCATGGGCGCAGACCCGGCGTCCGTCGTCCTCGACCTCAACTCCGCCACAACAGATCAGTTGGAACAGCTCCCAGGCGTAGGGGAGGTCTTGGCGGCACGCATCGCCGAGTTCCGTACGAGCCGTGGCGGCTTCACCACCGTCGACCAGCTTCGCGATGTCAGCGGCATCGGTCCGAGAAAGTTCGAGGAAATCAAGCCGAAGGTCCGCGTCTGACATGCCCGTCCCGCCAGCCGAAGATCAGCGCCGGTCCATCCTCGAACTCCAGAGCGCCCCCGACACCACCGACGAGGGAAAGCGCTCCTGGCCTCTGGCCCTCCCCGCCCTGGCCGCCTGGGCCAGCGCCTTGATCCTCCTGGGCTGCCCCGCACCGGTGGGCATGATGGCCGCGGCATCGGCCCTCATCGCCTCCGCAACCGCAGCCTGGCTAACCAGAGTGCCCGCTGCCCCACCCGGACACGTCGGGCCCAAGCGCACCAGACAGCACGCCATCGATCATCCCGCCCACGGAGAAAAGAAGCACACCAGCCACGACGCCACCGCCACAGACTCCACCCACCACGAGGCCGATCCCGTTGGACGTCGCCTCGCCCATCACGAGTCCGATCCCGTTGGACGTCGCCTCGCCCATCACGAGTCCGATCCCGTTGGACGTCGCCTCGCCCATCACGAGTCCGATCCCGTCGGACGTCACCTCGCCCACCACAAGGCCGACCCCACCGGACGCCACCCCACCCACCCGCACACCACCCGGCGTAATGTCAGACCCACCCCATGGCGCAACATCACGATAGCCACCCTTATCTGCACTGCGGCGGCTTCTGCCTCGGTGGCTTTCCGCGTCCATGCCGTGACCACAGGTCCCGCCGCAGACCTCGCCCACAGGAACGCGTTCATCACCGCTCAGATCGCCCTGACCGACGACCCCAAACGCAGGCCGAATGGGACCATGCGTTTCGCTCAAGAAAGCTATGTGATCTCCGCGACCCTCGAGATCATCCAAACCTCCACGACCAGACAGTCCGTCAACGTCCCCATCACGGTCTTCGCCACCGGACGGTCGTGGAGTGCCCTCCTGCCCACCCAACAGGTTGAGGTCACCGGTCGTCTGGCGAAACCAACCCACGGCACCCTGGCGGCGGCGTTCCTGCTGGTTCGAGACCCACCACGGGTCCTCACACCCCCATCCACCCTCCAAACAGCCGCCGGAGCCCTCAGATCCGGCCTCAGATCCGCTGCCGACGTCCTCCCTCCCGAACAACGCGGCCTCCTCCCCGGCCTGGTGGTCGGCGATGTCTCCCGCATGGACCCTCAGGTGACCTCCGACCTCAGGGAAGCCGGCCTGAGCCATCTGAACGCCGTATCCGGGGCCAATCTGGCGATAGTGGCAGGTGCGGCGCTCGCCCTGTCCCGCCTGATCGGTCTTCCGCTTCCCCTCCGGGCGGCCTTCGCGGCGCTCGCGATGCTCGCGTTCACCGTGGTGGCGCGCCCTTCCCCCAGCGTGCTTCGGGCTCTCCTCATGGGCCTGGCAGCCGCCGTCGCCATGGGCACAGGCCGTTCGAAGGACGGGGTCGCGGCCCTTTCTGCGACGGTCCTCTTCCTGGTGCTGTTCGCCCCGGAATTGGCCCGCTCCTACGGCTTCGCGCTCTCGGTCACCGCCACCGCAGGCATCCTCATCCTCGCCCCACGCTGGCGAGACAGGCTGACAACCCCAAGGGACGAGGAGACCGACTCAGCCCCTGCCCCGACACGTTCAACGGACGAGCAGCCGAAGGGAGGGCCGGACGCGAAGGGTACGGCGAGGACACCAAGCCGGATGGCGGCCGAAGGGCTCTGGACGCCGCCCCCGAAGGGGAACAGGAGGGCGGCGGCGGAGAGCACGTCCGCCACGGACGAGATCCTGGAAGAAGCGGGCGACCGGCCTGAAGCCCCGCCCGACGAACCTCGACGTGCCAACATCCCTACCCTCCTGAACCGGACGCCCCGCCAGCAGCTCCCAGAGCACGAGACGCACCTGCGGTACCGCGACCTTGAGACACATCAGGAGCACCATGCGCTTGAGAAGCACCGGACATACCGTGAGCTGACGACGCACCCGAGGCACCAGGAGTTGGCGACGCACCCGAGGCACCAGGAGTTGGCGGCGCACCCGGGGCACCGTGAGATGACCATGCACCCGGGGGATCGCGAGTTGGCCATGCACCCAGGGCACCCCGAGCTGGCCGTGCACCCTGAGCTTGAGATGTGTCAGGGGCACCACGAGCCTGAGATGTGCCAGGGGCACGGTGAGCTTGAGGAGTGCCGGAGAGGTCGCGGGAGTGAAGGGCGCGATACGCGTCCTGACCGTGAGAACCACGAACCCCCTGACCATGCGAAGCGCCAAAGGGGCCCAGATGGTGTGGGGTGCCGGAGGTGGCGTCTGCCTCGTTGGATAGCCGAGGCGGTGGCGGTGCCGACGGCGGCGCAGGTGGCTGTGACGCCTGTCCTGGTGTTGATGTCGGGACAAGTAACCCCGGTCGCCGTGATCGCCAACCTGCTCGTCGCCCCGGCTGTGGCACCCGCGACTTTGCTGGGGTTCGGTGCTGCGCTGGTGGCACCTCTGTGGCCCGACGGCGCACGGCTGCTGGTGATCCCGGCCGGGTACGCGGTGGGCTGGATCGTCACGGTCGCCCGCTGGGCGGTGAATCTGCCGTTCGCCACCGTGCCATGGCCCGCGGGTCTCGCGGGGCTGGCACTGCTCCTGCTCGCCGTGGCCGTCGCGATCCCGATCCTGCGACGCCGCGCGTGGCGCGCCGTTGCCGTGACCGTGGCCGCCGCCGTCCTGGTGGCGGTACTGGTGGTCCGGCCGATCGCCGGTCATTGGCCACCCAGGAACTGGTTGATGGTGATGTGCGACGTGGGGCAGGGGGACGGTCTCGTCGTCTCGGCCGGGCCGGGTCGAGGCGTCGTGGTGGACACGGGGCCAGATCCGATCGCCATGGACCGGTGCCTCAGGAGAGTCGGCGTTGACGACGTCCCTCTGCTCGTCCTCACGCATCCCCACGCCGATCACGTGGACGGCCTTCCCGGAGTCCTCAGGAACCGGCGCGTCGGGGCTGTGGTCGTAGGCCCTCCGGTGACCGGTGGCCGCGCGGATGACCGTATCTCGGCCGTGCTCCGGCAGCACCGAATACCCGAAGGGACGGTCGCTCCGGGAACACGCTGGCGCTTCGGCCCGTCGGAGGTGACCGTGCTGGCTCCCGACCCCGCCCGAGGCGAGATGAACGGGCTGGGGGAGGGCAGCGCGATCAACAACTCAAGCGTGGTCCTCCACGTACGCTGGCGAGCCGGCTCGATCCTGCTCGGCGGCGACCTGGAAACCGAGGCCCAAGACGAACTCCTGCACCGGCTCACGGTACGGGCCGACATCCTCAAAACCCCGCACCACGGATCGAACAGGCAGTCGCCCGCCTTCCTCGCGTCCCTCGGTGCCCGAACGGCGTTGATCAGCGTCGGTGCCGACAACGACTACGGCCATCCCGCCACGTCCACCCTGCGCCTGCTCCACCGGCTCGGCCTCACCGTCTACCGAACCGACCAGTCAGGAGACCTCGCCATCGTGGAAGGGGAGGACGGACGCATGGCCATAGTCCCTCGCGGTCCCTAGCCCACTCCTCGCCATGCACGTCGATCCGGCTCAGGCGATCGCTCGGCGAGGGTAGGACTGCCCGTGGCCTCCGGCAATGGGCGGCAGGTCCCCTCGGGCAGGTGGCCAGGTGGCCAGGCGGCCAGGCGGCCAGGCGGGCAGGTGGGCAGGTGGGCAGGTGGGGCAGCCGGGCAGGTGGTGGGTAGCCGGGCAGCGTGCGGCAATCGGGAATCGGGAATCGCATCGGATCGATCTCGTCCCACTCAACTAACCCCAGCCCCGGGGAGAAACCGTGTCCACCCTGGGGAGAACTGCTGTCCACCAGCGGGGACATCTCAAGTCCGCCATCGGGGAAATCTCAGAGTCCATTGACATGGGCGTCTGCCGGATGAGCCGATTGACGGAAATCCGTTCACCGTCGTTTCCGGGTGCGGTGTAAATCGTTCTGCTCTTGGCGCTAACGTGATCTGATGTCCCGCCTGCCCGTCTTCTGTGTAGCCGTCCTGACTGTTGCGGTCGGGTTGGGAGTGCGTGCGTTGTTCGACGGCCCTGTGTCGAAGTACGCGGGCGACGCCCTCTACACCGTGCTGATCTACACGCTCGTGGTGCTGATCCTCCCCAGGACGCGTCCCTGGGTGGCGGCGGTGCTGGCGGCCGGGGCGAGTTGGGTGATCGAGTTCGCCCAGCTCGGGGAAATCCCGGCCCTGCTGCGGCCGATCCTGGGCAGCACGTTCAACCCGCCTGACCTCTTCTGGTACGCGGCAGGCGCCGGGGTGGCCTGTGCCGCGCACACGTTCTGGCTACGGAGGGCCGGATGACGGCGTGGCGGATCCTGCTGGTCACGGCGACCGTTGCGGGCCTGGTGTGCCTGGCGACGTCGATCGGCCGCCCGTGGGCGTATTTCACAGTGCAGAGCAACGTCATGCTCGCGCTCTACTACGGGTGGCGGCTGGTCAACGGCCGCAGGAGCTCGGGCTTCGCCGACGCCAAGGGCGCGGTGACCCTGTACCTGCTGGTCACCTGCTTGGTCAACTACATCTCGCGCGACCTGGCGAACCCGCTGGCGCTGCTGGACGGCGGCGGCGTGCGCGGGGTGGGCAACTTCCTGCTGCACTACGTGACACCGGTCATGGCGCTGGTCGATTGGGCAACCTTCGACCGGTCGCGCCGGGTGCGCTGGGCGGCGCCGTTCGCCTGGCTGGGTTACCCGCTCCTGTACGGCGGCTTCGTGCTGATCGCCGCCCCCAACCTGCCCCGCCGCTACGTCTACCCCTTCCTGGACGTGGAGCGACTGGGCTGGCCGACGGTCGCGGCGGTGGCGGTCGCCGCGCTGGCCGCCTTCGTGGTGCTGGGCTACGCGTTGCTTGGCGTCCATCGGCTCACGGCCGTTCCGGCGACGGCCGTACCGGCGAACGCTTGAGCCGCGTCTTCGTTCCGCTTGCGCGAACTGATCGACCTGGTCCGGGGCACGACTTCTCGGTAGCGGTCGCCCCTCAGGGCACGACTTCTCGGTGGCGACCGTCCAGGCACGGCTTCTCGGTGGCGACCTCCCAGGGCACGGCTTGTCGGTAGCGACCGCCTTCAGGGCACGGCTTCTTGGGGGTGATCGTCTCAGGGCACGGCCTGTCGGAGGTGACTTTCCGGTCTGCCGCGTGCGGTACTGCCGGGTAGGTGGGTGCCTCGGCGTGCGGTCCGGTGTCCTCAATCGACCGGCCACCCAACGCACCGGCTCGTCGTCGGCCGTCACCCCGCCGCAACGCGCGGTCCTGCCCGGCACGGGCACGCCGCTGACGGTCAGCGGCTACGTCTTCGGCCTCGCCTGCCAGCCCCTCGCCAACGTGCTGCTCGACTTCTGGCCGGCCGACAGGAACGGCGCATACGACAACGTCACGGACAACTTCCGCTCAGGCCGGTGGTGCCGATCGAGGGCGCTGATGGCTCCCTCCGGCTCGTCTCTCGTTCACAAGCTCAGTGAGGCTGCGTAGCCGAGAGCGCCAGTTGGCCTCGTGCCTCCATCGGAGGGAGGACGAGAGGGTTGTCGCAGGTCCTGTTGTCGGCGGGATCGGTGGTATGCCTGCTTCGGGAGTGCTGTGGTTGTGCGGTGGTGGCACGCGACGGACGGGCCGGCCGCTCGTCAGGCCCCGCTGAAGGTGAGCGCATCGGGGAGAGTCGCGAAGACCGACCGCAGCTCGGCCGCGAGACCCGCGTGGGTCTGCGGGCCGGGCTTGGCCGTCCAGGCCCGCAGCGCGGCGTGGAACGACGCGATCACCAGGTCCAGTGCCAGCCTTGGGCGCGGGTCGGCAGAGTCCAGGCCCAGCCTGCGCCGCAGGGTCGCCTCGACGGCCGCGCTGGTGTGGTCGCAGTACTGAAGCCCGTACGCGGCGATCGACGGCGTGCGCTCGGCCAGATTCCGGCTCCGTCGTACGCGGGTCACCCAGGCTCCGCCGTCGTCCCTCCGGGCGAGCGCCGCGAGCAACGCCTCCTGCAGCACCTCCAGGACGGGTACGCGGCCGAGCGGCAGGTGCTCGACGTCGTCCCGCAGGCCGTTCCACAGAGCCTCCAGCGGAGCGGAGGCGACCTGCTCCTTGCTGGCGAAGTTCCGGAAGAAGGTGCGCTTGGAGACCTCGACGGCTTCGCACAGCTCGTCAAGGGTCACCGCGTCGAAGCCGCGCTCGGTGAAGAGCACGAGGGCCGTATCGACCAGCGCGGTCCTGGTCCTGAGCTTCTTACGCTCCCGCAGCGAGAGCGTTCCCGGCTCGGAGGCGGAAGAAAGGTCGGCAGTCATCGCCTCTAGTGTAACTGGAACGCAGATGCCTTCTGTAGGCTTATGCTCCTGAGTGGCACTTTGTGCGAATGTCTGAGGAAAGGATCACGCCATGCGCGCCCTGATCGTTGATCGTTCCGTCCCCGGCGGCCTGCGGGTGGGGCAAGTGCCCGAGCCCGTGCCCGCCGCCAACCAGGCGCTGGTCCGGGTCACGGCCACCTCGCTCAACTACGGCGAGGTCAAGCACGGCATAGAGACGGCCGAGGAGGGGACGGTGCTCGGCTGGGACGCCGCCGGAGTCGTCGTCCAGGCGGCGGCGGACGGGTCGGGGCCGGCCGTGGGCACTCCCGTCGTGACCCTTGAGGAGAGCGGCGGCTGGGCCGAGTTCCGCGCCGTGCGTACCGACTGGATCGGTGTGGCGCCCGAGGGCGCGGAGCCGGGCGCGATCAGCACCATCCCGGTCGCGGCCGGCACCGCGCTGCGCGCACTCCACAGGACCGGGCCCATACTGGGGCGCAGGATCCTCGTGACCGGCGCCACTGGCGGCGTCGGGCGCTACGCCGTCCAACTCGCCCGACTCGGCGGTGCGCATGTGATCGCCTCCACCGGCGATCCTGCCAAGCACGGCGAGGCGTTGCGCGCTCTGGGCGCCCATGAGGTGGTGTCCGGTCCTGCGCAAGTCGGCGGCAAGCTCGACGGCGTGCTCGACATGGTGGGCGGGCCGCAACTCGTGGAGGCGTTCGACCAGCTTGGCGAGGGTGGCACGCTGGTGGCGGTCGGGCACTCCTCGGGTGACGGCGAGAGCTTCCCGTTCGGAGCCATGTTCAGTGGACCGGAACGTGACGATCGCTCGATCGTCACGTTCATGCTGGTGTTCTGTGGCGGCCTGGGGCGAGACCTGACCTGGCTGGCCCGGCAGGTCGCGGACGGTGTGCTGAGCCCTCAGATCACGTGGCGCGGCGGCTGGAACGACGCGTCCGAGGCGGTGAGCGCCCTCGTCGAACGCCGCCTGCACGGCAAGGCGGTACTCGACCTCACCTGACGGCCCCTGCCGGTCTCAGGAGCCGCCTCCGAGCAGGTCAGCTCCACGTGATGCGGCCGGCGCACCGACCTGACGGCCCTGCCTGTCTCAGAAGCCGCCTCCGGGCAGGTCAGCTCTACCTGATGCGGCCGGGGGACCGGCCCGAGCGCAGGATCGGATGCGCACCGGCGTCGCTCGTGGCCGACCGGAGGAGCGCTGAGTACGCGGTTGTCGGTGGGGCATGGCATGCTGCCTGACATGGCGGGAACCGATCCAGCACCTGTGACCCTGGTCGTCGGCGACGAAGAGCTGCTGGCCGAGCGGGCGGTGGGTGGCGTCGTGGCGGCGGCGCGGGCCGCCGACCAGGGATCCGAGGTGCATGATCTTGTGGGGAGCAAGGTCACGTCCGGTGAGTTGACGCAGCTCACCTCGCCGTCGCTGTTCGGTGACCGGTCGGTCGTGGTGATCCGATCAGCGCAAGACCTGGCCAAGGACGTCATCGCGGAGATCGTGGCGTACACCAGGCAACCGTCCGACGACACGGTGATCGTCCTGGCGCATCCCGGTGGGGTGAAGGGCAAGGCGCTGGTCGACGGGGTGAAGAAGGCCGGGGCCAAGGTGATCACGGTCGACAAGGTCACCAAGGCGGGAGAGCGGCTCGACTTCATCAGGGGCGAGTTCAAGCGAGCCGGGCGGAACATCTCCGGGGACGCCGCACAGGCTCTGCTCGACGCCGTGGGGAACGATCTTCGTGAGCTGGCCGCCGCGTCCAGTCAGTTGATGTTCGACACCGAGGACAAGACGATCAGTGCGGCGGCGGTGGCTCGGTATCACAAGGGGCGGGCCGAGGTCACCGGGTTCAACGTCGCCGACTCGGCCGTCGAAGGGCGGCTGGCGGACGCGCTCGAGCAGTTGCGGTGGGCACTCGGCACCGGGGTCGCCCCCGTGCTGCTGGTGAGCGCCCTGGCCGGTGGGCTGCGGTCGCTGGCGAAGGTCGGCAGTGCTCCTCGCAACCTGAGGGGCGGGCAGTTGGCCAGTCACGTCGGCATGCCGCCGTGGAAGGTCGATCGGGTGAGACGGCAGCTCAACGGGTGGGGTCCTGAAGGGCTGTCGAGGGCGATCCAGGCCGTGGCCAGTGCGGATGAGCAGGTCAAAGGCGGGGGAGCCGACCCGGCCTACGCGTTGGAGCACACGGTGCAGGTCATCGTGGCCAGCCGTACGGGACGGTAGACCCTTCGTCGCGTGGGCCACCTCGCGGGCCGAAGGCGTGCTGGGCGGCCGGTTCCGGACTCGGGCTCGGGCTCGGGCTCGGGCTCGGATGAACGAGCTGCGGCTCTCGGTGCGGTGGGCGTGCCCGGGCGCCGGGTGTGCCTGGGCACGGAGGGCTGGTGTTCACGGGGGCTGACGTTCGTGGGGGGCTGGTGTTCAGGTGCGGGCGGCTTCCTGTACGACGCCGTCGGTGATCTCCAGGACGCGGTCCGCCAGCGAGATCAAGCTCGGATCGTGCGTCGCCACCAGCGCGGTAACCCCCTCACTGCGTACGAGCGCCCGCAACAGCTCCATGATCTGCCGCCCGGTCTGCGAATCCAGTTGCCCGGTCGGCTCGTCGGCCACCAGCAGCCGCGGCCGGTTCGCCAGGGCGCGGGCGATCGCCACCCGCTGCCGCTGCCCTCCGGACAGCTCGTACGGCCGCTGGTTCACGTGCTGTTCCAGCCCCACCAGGCCCAGCAGCATCCGTACGCGGGCCTCGCGTTCCGCCACCGGGGCCCGCAGCAGCCGCATCGGCACCCCCACGTTCTCGGCCGCGGACAGTACGGGGATCAACCCGAACGACTGGAAGACGAACCCGACGACGTCCCGGCGCACGGCCAGCAGTTCGTCCTCCGACATGGACGTGATCTCGTGCCCGTCCACCACCACGCGACCGGCGTCCGGTTTGTCCAGGCCGCCGATCTGGTTGAGCAGGGTGGTCTTGCCCGAGCCCGACCGGCCCCTGAGGGCGACCAACTCGCCGGGGAGCACCGAGAAGGACACCTCCCGCAGCGCCACGACCTCCTTGGGCCCGGTCCGGTAAACCTTGCGCAGCCCTTCCACCACGACCAGGGGCGTGTCAGTCATGCGGGGCCTCCTCCACCACGACCAGGGGCGCGTCAGTCATGCGGGGCCTCCTCCACCACGATCAAGGGCGCGTCGGTCATGCGGGCCTTCTCTCCTGCGACCAGGGGCGCGTCAGTCATTCGAGGGTTCCTCTCGGGCGGGCCATACGCCGATGTGGTCGGATTCGAGCTCGAGACGCACCCGCCGTTCCATCTCGAGGGCGTTCATGAAGTCGCGGGGAAGCTGGAGGCGTCCCACGCGGTCGAGCACGGCGTACTCCTCGGCGATGATCTGGCCCTCCGCGCCCTCGCGCCGCAGCGTCTCGCTGCTGGTGCGTCCGTCGCGGATGCCCACCGTCCGGTCCACCTGCTCCGACACCAGCGGGTCGTGCGTCACGATGACCACGGTCACCCCCAGCTCCCTGTTGGCCGTGCGCAGGGCGTCGAAGACCTGCTCGGAGGTCTCGCTGTCCAGCTCGCCGGTCGGCTCGTCGGCGAGGATGAGCTGCGGGGAGTTGGCGAGGGCCACGGCGATGGACACGCGCTGCTGCTGCCCGCCCGACATTTCGGGAGCCTTGCGGTTCGCGCAGGAGGCGACGCCGAGCAGCTCCAGCAGTTCGTCCGCCCGTTCGCGCCGCGACCGGGCGCGGGAGGCCCCGGAGGGCCCGCCCGCGAGCTTCATCGGCAGCTCGACGTTCTCCCGCGCCGTCAGGTACGGCAGCAGGTTCCTGGCCGTCTGCTGCCAGATGAACCCGACCACGGAGCGCCGGTAGCGCAGCCGGTCGCGGGCGTTCATCGACAGCAGGTCCATGCCCGCCACCCTGGCCACCCCCGCCGTCGGCACGTCCAGCCCGGACAGCACGTTGAGCAGCGTCGACTTGCCCGACCCCGACGCGCCCACGATGGCCACCAGCTCGCCCTCGTCGATCACCAGGTCCAGCCCTTGCAGGGCGACGACCTCGACGCCTTCGGTCTTGTAGATGCGTACGAGGTTGTCGCACACGATGTGCGCGTCACCGCCGAACGCGACCTTCTTTCCGGTGGCCTTGGCTTCCAGCTCTGACAGGGTCGGGTTCATGTGAGGTCCCCCACTCGAAGGACGGCGCCGAGGCTGAGACGGCGGCTGATGGCGGTGTGCGCGTACGCGCCGAGCACGGCGACGGCGGCCAGCCCGGCCGTCAGCGCGCTGGGCAGGAACAGGTCGAGCGAGTAGTCGCCGACGGGCAGGTCGCCGGCGTAGGAGGACAGGTCGACGCCGGGCCCGAGCGCGGCGGGCAGGCCGAGGCCCAGGCCGAGCCCGGCCAGCGCGGTGAAGAGGATCATGGGCAGGATCTCCAGCACGGTCAGCCGTTGGGCCTGCCGGTGCGACAGGCCCAGCGTCCGCAGGAACGATACCGCCCTGGCCCGGTCCGCGGCCCCGACGACCAGCGACAGCACCACGGCCAGCAGCGCGTACGCGGCCAGCGCGACCGTCACCACCACCAGCGTCGAACGTACCGTGCCGGTCAGCGGGTCGTCCCGGATGGCGAGCAGGGCCCGCTCCTGCGACTCGACGGTGGCCGACGGCACCAGCCGGGCCAGTTCGGTGAGCGTGGCGTCCGAGGCGTCCCCCTTGATCAGCAACGTGTTCACGGCCGGACGGATCTGCACGCTCAGCGGCACGACCAGGAACTTGCCCGTGGCGTAGAAGCCGGGCACCGAGTCGATCACGCCGCGCGTGGGCAGCTTGAGCCGCGACTGCCAGCCGAGCTCGAGCGTTCCACGTCCGCGCAGCTCGGGCGAGACGAGCGCCCCGTCGGGCAGCGAGGGCAGGCCGACGGGGGCGTCTCCCAGGATCGAACGCCACTGCGCGACGTCCACGGCGATGGCCTCGGCCCGTTCGGCGCCGTACCCGACCTGGACCCGGCCGGTCTGGGCGGGCACCACCTGCGCCACCCCGGGCGTCCTGCGCACCTGCTCGATCGCGGTGGCCGGGATCTCGATGTCGGAGATCATCCGGATCGGCGCCCCCACCTGCTGCCAGGACGCCAGCCGCTGGGTGCCCGCGATCCCGTCGGAGATCACCGCCGCGAACACCGAGACGGCCAGCGCGGGCAGCAGGATCAGCACCGGCAGCACGCTGGCGGAACGCGCCCTGGCCGCCCTGGTCAGCCCCAGGAACGCCACGGCCGCCCGGCCGCGCGCGGCCACCCGTACGAACAGGCGCAGCGGGTACGGATAGCAGCGCAGCGTGATCAGCGCCGCCGCGGCGGTCAGGGCGACCGGCACCACCAGCAGGAACGGGTCCTGCCCTGCCGAGGCGCTCAGCCCGCGGGCCCGCAGCAGGTAGGCCCCCACCAGCGCGAGCACCACGACCAGCACCTCCAGCGTGACCCGCTTGGCGGAGGGCCGGGCGGCGGCCACGTCGTCGCGCCGCTCGTGCAGCGGCCTGCGGTGCGCGAGAGCCAGCCGGACGGCGGCGAACCCGACGGCCGCGAGCACCACGATCACCGGCCCCACGTGCACGACGGGCAGCACGGGGCCGGGCACGAGGTACGACAGCGCGTACCCGGCCAGCGCCCCCGGCACCACCGCGAGCCCGGTCAGCGCCGCCGCGGCCCCCGCCACCTGCCGCAACGAGCCGCCACGCGCCCGCGCGAGCGTCAGGGCGTGGTCCAGCCGGTCGGCGAGGAGCTGCACGGCCAGCACGATCACGCCGAGCGCCACCGCCAGCAGGCCGCCGAGCACCAGGTACATGACGGTCTGCGCGGTGGACAGCGCGGCCAGGAAGTCGCCCAGCACCTTGGGCAGCCCGGTCTCGACGTGGTAGGGGCTGGCCGTGCCGTTGGACTGCAGCGCCACCACCCGGTCGAACTCGGCGACCGCGGCCCGCAGGCCCGGCACGTCCAGCGCGTTCGCGGCCCCGGTGGCGATCGGCAGCACCCAGCGGTAGGTCAGGTTGCGCCCCTCTCCGCTGAGCACGGTCAGCCCGGCGTCGGACGTCAGGGCGGTGATGTGCTTCTCGAAGTCCAGCCCGCCGGGCGGCTGGATCTTGGAGACGTGCAGGAGGTCGGCGTTGTGCGACCAGTAGCGGTCGCCGGGATCCTTGGCCCGGTAGGCGCCGACGATCGTGACGGCGGCGTAGTCGTGCTCGCCGACCATCTTCGTCTGGCCCACCCCCAGGCCCATCTCCCGCAGGGCCTCCTCGACGATCCCGACCTCGAACACGGGGATCGTCTTGCCTTCGTACCGCATGGTGGCGGGCGCGCCGGGGGCGCGTCCCCGTACCCAGTCCACCCGCCGCTCGCCGTCGGACAGCCAGCCGAGGTTGAGGTACGACTTGCCGCCGGTCCCGGTGATCGGCGTGAGCGTGGTCTTGGCGCTCATGTGACCGGCGCCGGTCACCAGCGGACGGAGTTCGCCGGGCAGGATCTCGCGCCAGAGGCGGTCGCGGGAGTCGAACTGGGCGCGTTCGTGCAGGTCCTCCTCCGGCGAACGCGACTCCACGGCCACGGTCAGGTCGGCCTGCACGGCCGGGGTGGCGCTCAGCGCGCGGCGCAGCGCCTCGTCGTACGCGGCCTGCGTCGCCCTGGGCAGGCCCGCGACCAGCAGGCAGGCGCTCAGCGTCAGGACGAAGAGCACGGCCACCGGGCCCAGGTGCACCCGGGCGAGCAGCCAGATCCTCACTGTTCCTCCCGAAGGCCGTGCCCTTGCCTGCGCAGGTTGCGCGCCAGCCCGGCGATGATCGCGAACAGCACCCCGGCCACCAGC
Source organism: Nonomuraea antimicrobica (assembly GCF_039536965.1). Taxonomy (NCBI): domain Bacteria; kingdom Bacillati; phylum Actinomycetota; class Actinomycetes; order Streptosporangiales; family Streptosporangiaceae; genus Nonomuraea; species Nonomuraea antimicrobica. Next base: position 97,201 of record NZ_BAAAZP010000187.1, read on the forward strand.
GCCAGCATCAGCCCGGTCGCCGCCCATGGGAGGTCGAGCAGCACGCCGGGCGTCACGGCGGCGGCCTGGCCGGTCAGCACGATGTGCGGCACCACCAGCACGCCGACGACCACGGCCAGCCCGGTGCCGGCCACCAGCGACAGCCCGACCACGAACGCCTGCTCCATGGCCAGCATCCCGAACATCTGCCGGGAGCTCACCCCGAGCGCCCGCAGGATCGCGAACTCGGCCGTCCGCTCCCGAGCGGCGACGGCCGCGTTGACCAGGAACCCGAGCGCCGCGAACACCAGCGCGGCCAGGAACCCCAGGATCAGCGCCCCCTGCAGCCCGCTGGCCAGCGGGTCGTCCCGGAGGGAGGCGGCCAGCTCACGCTGGTCGAGCGCGGTGGCGTCCCACTCGGGGTGGCCCTTGAGCGCCGCCGCGGCGGCCGAGGTGTCGGCGGCGGCCAGCCACCACTCCGTGGCGGGCCTGGGCAACTGCGCCGCGGCCAGCTCGTGGGTCTGCATCGTCTCCCAGTCGGCGAGCACGGCCATCTGCCCGGCCGCGGTCGTCGGCATCGTCTCCACGACGCCCACGACCTTGATCGGCATCACCCTGCGGTCGATGCTCGCCCGCCCGACCTGGCCGACGCTCAGCTTGAGCGAGGCGGCGAGGTCGGCCGTGAGCACGACGGGCATGGGCCCCGGCTGCTCCGGGCGACGGACGAACGGCGCCGCCGCCGCTCGGGTCACGCTCATCGAGAGCGCGGGCACGCGTACGTCGTGGCCGTCGGCGCTCACGCCGGTCACCTTCAGCTCCGCAGCGCTCTTCGGGGCGCCCTCCGGGGCGCCCGCGACCAGGCCGAGCAGCGACACCGGGTACGTGATCGCCCCGCTCCGGCCCGCCAGCGCCCGCAGGTCGACGTCGACCTGGTTCGCGCCGGGCCGCAGCACCCCGAGCGACACGTCGCGCCAGACGCCGAGCCCGTCGGACAACACCAGCCGCAGCGGCAGGTCCGTGCTCACCTCGGCGCGCAGGGTCAGCTTCAGCGGACGTCCTGGCAGGTCCAACGCGGTCGCCCGGTCGCCGGAGAGCGCGCGCGACAGCTCCTCGACCGGCTGCGCCGACAGGTCGGGACGCAGGTGGAACAGCTCGGCGAGCCGGTCCGCGTCGAGCGCGAGCAGCAGCGCGTTCTCCCCGCTCACGTCGGTCTGCCCGCGAAAGCCCGGTGCCGCCGCGGTGACGCCGGGCAGCGCGGCGAACGCCGTTCCGCGGCCGAGCGCGCCCAGCTCCGGCCCGTCGGACGGCCCCGACAGCCGCAGGTCGGCGCCCACCTGGTGGCGGGCCTGGTCGAGCTGCGAGGTACGCCAGGTGGCGGCGGTGGCCAGGGACACGATGCCGATCGCAATCGCCATGGTGAGCAGCAGCGCGGGGCCGGCGTACTTGAGTGGGCGCCTGCTGACCTGCCACGCGCCGAGCGCGGGGGCGAGCGTGGGGCGTTTCGAGGTCAGCCGCTCGGCCAGCCGCGACACGCGCGGCACCAGCCGGAGCCCTAGCATGCCGCCGGTGAGCAGGGCCAGCGCTGGGCCGGAGACGATCAGCGGGTCGATGCCCAGGCCGCCCGCGGCCGTCGCGGTCACGGGAGCGCCGTAGCGCTGGAGCTGCCAGATCGCCAGCCCGGCCACGACCAGCAGCGCGAGGTCGGCGCCCGCGCGTTCGATCAGCCCGCGCCCGCCGCCGCGCCCGCGCGCCGACTGCTCCTCCACGTACGTACGCCGCGCCCCGGCCAGCGCGGGCAGCACCAGCAGCACGGCCGAGGCCGCCGCCACCCCGAACGACACCAGGAACGTCCCCGCGTCCGCCGCCGGCGCCAGCCGCACCCCGGAGGACCTGATCCACGGCAGCAGGTTCACCAGCGCGAGCAGCGGCGGCCCCAGGAACGGCGCGACGACCGCGCACGGGAGCGCCACCAGCAGCGCCTCACCGCCCGCCAACGCCGCCAGCCGCGCGGTGCCCGCGCCGCGCGAGCGCAGCAGCGCCACCTCCATGCGCCGGTGGTCGGCCAGCAGCCGCGCGGTGAGCATCAGCGCGTACGCGGCCAGCAACAGCAGTTGCAGCACCGGGATCAGCATCGTGGAGCGCGCCACCAGCGAGGCGGTGTCGAGCTGGGTGAGCATCTCGGGCAGGTGACTGGCGGCCACGCAGCTCGGGCAGCCGCCCTCCTTCAGCCGCGGCCCCACCTGCGCGATCGCGCCGGCCAGCGGCCGTAACCGCTCGGGCGTGAGCGTGCGCAGGTCGGGGACGGCGGTCCAGGTCGCGTTGACGCTGGTGGCGAACCGGGCGACGAACGTCTCGCGCGCCACCATGAGCGGCCCGTACGTGGTGAAGTCGCCCCGCTCGACCCCGCGGCTGAGCAACTGCTCGCCGGCCCAGCGCTCGCCGAACGGGTCGTTGAGCTGGAAGACGCCGGTCACGCGCACCTTGACCGGGCGGGGGTCCAGCCGGCCCGTGGTGGTGAACTCCCGGCCCACCTCGAACCCGGTCGCCGACGCCGCCGACAGCGAGATCGCCACCTGGACCGGCTCGTCGCCGGGCCGCGGCCAGGTGCCGGAGACGAGCCTGGCCTGCCGGTCGAGCCCGTCGTAGCTGCCGAACCTGAGCAGCTCGGGCAGCTCCCGGTCCTCCTGGCCCGGCATGGTGTAGGAGTCGGAGCGCAGGCTCGTGGTGATCGCGGGCGGCTGGGTGTAGGCCCGGCCGAACTCGGCGCGTACGGCCCGGTCGTACACGGGGAACGTCTCGGCCGTCACGGGTGCGCTGACGGTGGCGGCGGTCTGCCGGTACGAGGCCGTCTCCATCGTGCGGCGGACTCCGGCCTCGGCGATGGAGGAGGCGTACATGGTCAGCGCCACCAGCGTGGTGGTGGCGAGCAGGATCGAGCCGAACGCGGCCAGGAGGAGCAGCGGCTCGCTGAACGCCCTCTTGACGACCAACGGCCCCCGCATGAGTCCCCCCTCGCCCGTTTAGTGCACCCTCGGGCAGGTGCGTGAGCGGGGGCAAGGGATCTTTTCAACGGTGACGGACCCGATATGGCGGTGTGATATCGAAACCGTGACAAAAGGGGCCACAGAAAGCCAGAACGCCGCACCCTCGTGAGGTGCGGCGTCGCAAAACCGACGTGCCCGGCGGCGCCTACTCGGGGCGCCTGCTCGCGGTGCCTACTTGGCGGCTGCGAGGGCCGCGGCCTGCTTGGCGATCGAGGACTTGCGGTTGGCGGCCTGGTTCTTGTGGATGACGCCCTTGCTGACGGCCTTGTCGAGCTGACGGGCGGCGGCCCGCTGCAGGGCCACGGCCTGCTCGGCGTCGCCCTGCTCGGCGGCCTCACGGAACTTGCGGACAGCCGTCTTCAGCGAGGACTTGACTGCCTTGTTGCGCAGACGAGCCTTCTCGTTCTGCTTGTTGCGCTTGATCTGGGACTTGATGTTCGCCACGAAGAAGCCTCGGTGAAGTCTGAAGTGATGGACGGGGCGCGCGGCTCGAGAGAGGGCGCGCCACACGCAGTTGCTCAGGGTACCAATAACCGAGGCGGCTGCTCAAATCAACGCCATCGTGTCATGTACTCCTGCCAATCTTCCTCGGTGGCGGCGAAGTCCACATAGAGGGCCAGACCGAAGCGTTCGCGGCGGCCGTGCTCCGACAGCGCCAGGCGAACGCCCTCGGCGGCCGTGGCGACGCTCTCGGCCTGGTCGGCCCACGGCACGCCGTGGTCGTGGTAGGCGGGGGCGCCCATGTAGAGGGACTTGGCGTCGGGGACCAGGTCGAGTGCCAGGGCGGCCTGGCGGGCCACGTGTCCGCCGTACAGGGTCTGCAAGGGGAGGAAGGAGTCGTAGGTCATGATGGCCACCTGGTCGACGCGGTCCACGACCTGCCGGAAGTAGCCCTCCGACCAGTACTTGTCGTGGCCCAGCACGGCCCTGGCGGACAGGCGCATGCCGGCGTACGGCTCGATCTGCGGGGTGGAGGTGGACAGGAGCCGCGTGTGCTGCCTGGTCCGGTCGAGGAGGTCGAGGAACTCGGCGTCACCGTCGCCGATCGGCTCGAAGTTGTAGTGGATGCCGTCGTAGCCCTGCCGCATGATGGCGGCGACGCCGGCCAGGACGTTCTCGCGGGACTTCGGGTCGTCGAGGTCGAGGCCGTTCTTGACGGTCTGGCCGAGCCAGGCGGAGACGCGGACGCCGGGGAGGTGCTTGCGCATCCATTGGATGAAATTTCCGGCGTTGGGGTATTTGGCGGGGTCCAGGCGGCCGTCCCACTCGAAGGGGCCGGAGTGGACGTACACGTCCTTCACGCCCGTGGCGCGCAGGCGCGTCGCCAGTTGCTCCACGTCCTCCTCCGTACGGCGGCCGTCCACCCACATGTGCCCCATCCACAGAGCGTCGTTGCCGGTGCTCTTCGCCCAGGCGGCCGGGGCACCGGTAAACTGAAGGCGGAGCGCGACGGCGACGAGGCCGGCCAGCGCCACCACGATGGCCAAGGCAAGCGCGAGCAGGCGCAGGCTGCGGCGGATGACGGTTCGGACAATCACCCGGGCATGTCACCATGAAAGACTGCTTGACCTCAACCCTGTCGAAACGGACTTCGGTGCGCACTCAGCCTGGCCAGACCGACCCCGCGTTGATCCGCAACTTCTGCATCATCGCGCACATCGACCATGGCAAGTCGACCCTTGCCGACCGGATGCTCCAGATCACCGGCGTGGTCGACGACCGTTCCATGCGGGCCCAATACCTCGACAGGATGGACATCGAGCGCGAACGGGGCATCACGATCAAGTCGCAGGCCGTGCGGCTGCCGTGGGACGGTCACGTGCTCAACATGATCGACACTCCCGGGCACGTCGACTTCACCTACGAGGTGTCGCGGTCGCTGCAGGCGTGCGAGGGCGCGATCCTGCTGGTCGACGCCGCCCAGGGCATCGAGGCGCAGACGCTGGCCAACCTCTACCTGGCCATGAACGCCGACCTGCACATCATCCCCGTCCTCAACAAGATCGACCTGCCGGCGGCGCAGCCGGAGAAGTTCGCCGAGGAGCTGGCGGGGCTGATCGGCTGCGACCCGTCCGACGTGCTCAGGGTGTCGGGCAAGACCGGCGAGGGCGTACGCGAGCTGCTCGACCACGTGGTCGAGGTGGTGCCCGCGCCGGTCGGCAACGCCGACACGGCCGCCCGTGCGCTGATCTTCGACTCGGTCTACGACACCTACCGCGGCGTGGTGACCTACGTCCGGGTCATCGACGGTCACCTGGGCAAGCGCGAGCGCATCCTGATGATGTCCACCAGCGCCACCCACGAGACGCTGGAGATCGGCGTCATCTCGCCCGAGCCCGAGCCCGCCGAGCGCGGGCTCGGTGTCGGCGAGGTGGGCTACCTCATCACCGGCGTGAAAGACGTGCGGCAGTCGCGGGTGGGTGACACCGTCACCTCGGCGGTCAAGCCCGCGGGCGAGATGCTGGCGGGCTACGAGCACCCCAAGCCGATGGTGTTCTCCGGGCTCTACCCGATCGACGGCGACGAATACCCCGAGCTGCGCGAGGCGCTCGACAAGCTCCAGCTCAACGACGCCGCGCTGGTCTACGAGCCGGAGACCTCGGCGGCGCTCGGGTTCGGCTTCCGGGTCGGCTTCCTCGGGCTGCTGCACATGGAGATCGTGCGCGAGCGGCTGGAGCGGGAGTTCGGCCTGTCGCTGATCTCCACGGCGCCCAACGTGGTCTACCGCGTGGTCATGGAGGACGACAAGGAGCTCACGGTCACCAACCCGTCCGAGTTCCCCACGGGCGGCAAGATCGCGCAGGTCTTCGAGCCGGTCACCAAGTCCACGATCCTGGCGCCGTCCGAGTTCATCGGCGCGATCATGGAGATCTGCCAGGGGCGGCGCGGCCAGCTCCTCGGCATGGACTACCTGTCGGAAGACCGGGTCGAGATCCGCTACACGCTGCCGCTCGGCGAGATCATCTTCGACTTCTTCGACCAGCTCAAGTCGCGTACGCGCGGCTACGCCTCGCTCGACTACGAGCCGGCCGGCGAGCAGGAGGCCGACCTGGTGAAGGTCGACATCCTGCTGCAGGGCGAGCCGGTCGACGCCTTCAGCGCCATCGTGCACAAGGACAAGGCCTACGGCTACGGCGTCGACATGGCGAAGAAGCTGCGCGAGCTGATCCCCAGGCAGCAGTTCGAGGTGCCGATCCAGGCCGCCATCGGGGCCCGGGTCATCGCCCGCGAGAACATCCGCGCCATCCGCAAGGACGTGCTGGCCAAGTGCTACGGCGGTGACATCTCCCGTAAGCGGAAGCTGCTGGAGAAGCAGAAGGAAGGCAAGAAGCGGATGAAGATGGTCGGCCGGGTCGAGGTGCCGCAGGAGGCCTTCGTCGCCGCGCTGTCCACCGACTCCAGCGTCGACAAGGCCAAGAAGTAGCCGCCGCCGCTTTCCTGGTTCGTGGGGGTTTCGTGCCCCCGGCATTACGTCGCGCGTCCCCTTCGCGGGGGCGTGCGCTGTGGCGGGTCGCCGGTCTACTTCGGCGAATACCCTGAAGCTATGGAAGTGGTGCAGACGGCACGAATGGTGCTATCTCGGGTCACTCTCGATGATCTGGACGCCGTCCATGAGATCCATTCCGACCCCCGTACGAGCGTCTACCACCCCGGCGGCCCCGTCGTCGACGTGGAGTCGTGCCGCGCGATGCTAGACCTGTGGCTGGCCGACTGGGAGGAACGCGGCATCGGCTACTGGGCGGCCCGGCTGCCCGGGCGGCCGGAGGTGATCGGCTTCGGCGGGCTGCGCCGCGCCGTCGTCGATGGGAACGAGGTGCTCAACCTCTACTACCGCTTCCGCCCGTCGGCCTGGGGACACGGGTACGCCCTCGAACTCGTCCGGGCCGCCCTGCGCGTCGGCGGGCGACTAGGCACCGTCGTGGCGGTCATCCGGGACGTCAACCTGCCGTCGCGCAAGGTCGCCGAGCGGGCGGGGATGCGCAAGGACCGTACGATCCCGTACGGAGGCGAGCCGAGCGACGTGTACGTCGCCTGAGCCGGGCCGCGGCCGCTACCGCAGGACGTCGTAGCGCAGATGCGTGACCCGGTCGCCCTGGACGACCTCCGGGTCGCCGAGGAGCACGGGCGGGCCGTCGTGGCCGCCGAAGAACCGGATCCCCTTGCCGAACACCACCGGGGCCAGATCCACCTGCAGCTCATCCACCAGCCCGGCGGCCAGGGCCTGGCCCAGCAGGTCACCGCCGGTCAGCGACACGTCCTTGTCGCCGGCGGCGGCCCTGGCCCGGGCGATCGCACTCGCCAGACCGTCCGATACGAACGTGAACGGCGCGTCGGGGAACGGCCAGTCCGCCGGCGCTTCATGGGTCACCACGAAGACGGCCTCGCCGGCCGCGGGACGGCCGTTCCAGCCGTTGGTGAGGTCGAACAGGCGACGGCCGATCACCGCCGTGCCGATCCGCGACCAGGTCTTCTCCATGTACGCGGCGCTCGCGGCCGAGACGTGGAAGACGCGCTCGGGATCGCCGCCGTTGAACGGGACGTCCCCGTTGCCGTACCAGTCGAAGAGCGGACCCACCCGGTCCGACTCGTCGGCGATGAAGCCGTCCAGCGAGACCGTCGCGTTCGCGATCACCTTGCTCATGGTGTGTGGTTCCCTTCTCAAGAGCCGAGCCGCCTGAGACGTCGGAGCCGATGCCCGGATCGGACGGCGGCTGTCTCTTCGGCTGCAGGTTTGTCCCGGCAGGGTGGGCCGATCTTCTCGCGCGACATACCCTCGGCCATCGAGTAGGGCCGGGCAAGGACATCGACCGGGCATTGGGCCACTTGATCCCGAGTCGGCGACACGCTCGGGATCGGTCCGTCGGCGTCGCCGTCGTGGCGTGGTGGATGCCGGGATCCCCGATGGCGCAAGGGATTCTGTCGGTGGCACCGGCTACCTTGGGTCACCCGAACACTTGTGCGACTGGAGGGTGACGTGAGTGCTTCTGAGCGATTCGAGCGTGCCGCCGTTCTGGGGGTCGCTGTGGCTGAGGAGACGCGGCGGCTGCTGAGGCGGCACCTGGGCGAGGGAGGGCAGGGCGACGACGGCACCGTCCTCGTCGACGTGCCCTATCCCGACGCGGCCGTGGTGACGGCGGTGCTCGACGTGGCGGCCGAGTGCTTCTGCGAGCGTGGCGGGTCGGTGGAGGAGACCAGGCAGGCGGCGCTGGAGGCGTTGTTACAGCTCGCGGGCTTCGACGAGGAGTCGCAGCTCAACCGGGGTTGACCAGGCCGTGGCGGCAGGCGTGCGCGACGGCCGGGGCCAGGTCCCCGGGTGGGGCCGCGCCCTGGGCGAGCGGAATTGAAGGTGCAGGTCGAGGGGGGCTCGGATACGTTCCAGATATGCGCATTCTTTCCGTGAACGTGGGCAGGTCGGTCGATGCCGGATGGGCGGGAAAGCAGGGGCGTACGGCCATCGACAAGCGGGCGGTCGAGCACCGGATCGAGGTGCGGCCCAACGGGCTGGCCGGAGACGAGCGGGCCGACACGGCCAACCACGGCTCGCCCGATCACGCCGTCTACTCCTACGCCAGGGAAGACTACGACTGGTGGGAGCGTGAGCTGGGGAGGGAGCTGCGGGCCGGGCGGTTCGGGGAAAACCTCACGACCTCTGGGGTCGACGTCAACGGCGCCCTGGTCGGCGAGCGGTGGCGGGTGGGCAGCACCCTGCTGGAGGTCACCGGGCCGCGGACACCCTGCGTGGTGTTCCGCAACTGGATGAACGAGTCCGGCTGGCTCAAGCGGTTCACGGCGGCGGCGCGGCCTGGGGCCTATCTGAAGGTCGTTGAGCTGGGCGCGCTGGGTGCGGGCGACGAGGTAGAGGTCGTCGCCCGGCCCGAGACCGGGGTGAGCGTGGCCGACTGGTTCCGCGCCCGGCACGGCGACGAAGCCGCCCTGCGCCGCATCCTGGCCGTCCCAGGGCACGACCCCAAGTGGGACGAGATGGCCGAACGCACCCTCGGCTGAGCGGTCCGTTTCCCGGGGCGGCGCTGACGTTCCCAGGTCACGGTGGTGGGGCCGGCGCTGACGTTCCCGGATCACGGTGGTGGGGCCGGCGGTTCGCCCGTCGTGGTGCGTGGTCGCCGGCCCCTGTGCTCAGCCGCGGGAGTTTCCGTCGGCGCGAGGTGTCAGCGAAGGACCGAATACAGGGCTGAGGTGAGTGAGGCGCGCGAGTCGTCCTGGTCGATGGACCACATCATGGCGCCGCCGAGCCCCTTGAGCCGGATGTAGGCGGCCTTCTGCAGCATCACCGCCGGGTCGTCGTACGACCAGAACTCGTTCCCGTCGTAGAGCCACATGGCCCCGGTGCGCAGGTCGCGGTAGCGCTTGCCGGGCTTGGCCACCAGGTCCTTGTAGTCCTCGGCGCCCGCCGCCCACTTGCCGGGGGCCGGTCCGGTGGCGGGCTTGTAGAGGCCGTCCCCGCCGCCGGTGACGCCCGTCCAGCCCTGGCCGTACGCGGGCACGCCGACCACGAGCTTGCGGGCGGGCGCCCCGCGCGAGAGGAAGTCGCGGACGGTCTGGTCCACGCTGTACTTCACGGGGTTCGGGTCCCTGCGGTCGTTGAACAGGTTGCCGTTGTGCCCGGTCTGCGGCTCCCAGGTGCCGTGCAGGTCGTAGCCCTGGAGGGTGGCGAAGTCGAGCTGCTTGAAGACCTCGCGTACCTCGAAGCCGGCGTCGATCTTGGCCGCCGCGGCGGGCAGGAAGGCCGAGAGCTGCGCCCGCGACGAGAACGCCCTGAGCTGCGACCGCAGCTCCCGCACGAACAGCGTGAAGTTCTGCTTGTCCTCGGGCCTGATCACGTTGCCCTCGGCCCCGGACGACCCCGGCCACTCCCAGTCGAGGTCGATCCCGTCGAACACGCCGGCTCCCGCGCCCGGCTCCAGCCCCGGCAGGTTGCCGCGCAGCCACAGGTCGATGCAGGAGGTCGCGAGCGCGGCGCGCGACTCGGGGGTGAGAACGGCGTCGGAGAAGTACTTCGAGCCCGTCCAGCCGCCCAGCGAGATCATCACCTTGAGCCCGGGGTGCTTGGCCTTGAGCTTGCGTAGCTGGTTGAGGTTGCCGTTGAGCGCCTGGCCCGGTGCGTCCGCGACGCCGTCCACGCTCTGCTCCGCCGGCACCGGACGCTGCCAGTCCGCCCACGGGTCGGAGGAGTAGCAGCCGCTTTCCGCGTTGACGAAGCCGAACGCGTAGTTCACGTGCGTGAGCTTGGCCGCGGCGCCGGTGGTGTCGAGGTCCTTGACGTGGTAGTTGCGCCCGTAGACACCCCATTGGATGAAGTACGCGACCCGCTTGAAGTCGGTACGGGCCTCGGCGGGCACGGAGACCACCGTGAGGCCGAGTAAGAGCGACAGTGCGAACAGGATCTTCTTCTTCACGGAGCGGCTCCCGGGAACTGGGCTCTTATATAGGAAACTTTCCTATAAGATTGACGTGATCGTAGAGCCGCTCCCCGCGACCGTCAACGATCCGCACGATCTCGTCCAGGGTCACAAGCCCCGTGCGACGCCCGGCGGACCAGACACTCCCGTGGGCCGGGCAGACTGGAAGCGTGCCATCCACCCTGCCCGACGGCGATCCCGTGCCCACCTCCGGCGAGCTGCCCGACAGCGCCCTGAGCGGTCTCGGCGAGCGCCCGTTCGGCTTCTACGTGCACGTGCCCTTCTGCGTGACGCGCTGCGGCTACTGCGACTTCAACACCTACACCGCCGCCGAGCTGGGGCCAGGCGCCTCGCACCGCGACTACGCCGACACGGTGGTCGAGGAGGTGCGCCTCGCGCGCCGCGTCCTGGGCACGGCCGACCTGCCGGTGGAGACGGTGTTCTTCGGCGGCGGCACGCCCACCCTGCTGCCTCCTGAAGACCTGGCCAGGATCCTGGCCGCGATCGACTCCGAGTTCGGGCTGACGCCGGGGGCCGAGGTCACCACGGAGGCCAACCCCGAGTCGGTCGACCCGTCCTCGCTGGAGAAGCTGCGCCACGGCGGCTTCAACCGGATCAGCTTCGGCATGCAGAGCGTCCGCGAGCACGTGCTCCAGGTGCTCGACCGGCGGCACACCCCCGGGCGGGCCGCGCAGGCCGTCCGCGAGGCGCGGGAGGCCGGGTTCGAGCACGTCAACCTCGACCTGATCTACAGCACGCCGGGCGAGTCCGACGACGACTGGCGGGCCTCGCTGTCGGCGGCCATCGAGGCCGGGCCCGACCACGTGTCGGCGTACTCGCTGATCGTCGAGGCGGGCACCAGGCTGGCGGCCCGCATCCGGCGCGGGGAGCTGCCGATGCCCGACGACGATGTGGCCGCCGACCGCTACCTGATCGCCGACGAACTGCTGGCCGGTGCCGGATATGGCTGGTACGAGGTGTCCAACTGGGCACTCACCGACCGGGCGCGCTGCCGCCACAACCTGCTCTACTGGACCGGCGGCGACTGGTGGGCCGCCGGGCCGGGGGCCCACAGCCACGTCGGCGGCACCCGCTGGTGGAACGTCAAACACCCGGCCGCCTACGCCCAGCGCCTGGCCGCCGGAGACTCGCCCGCGCACGCCCGCGAGGTGCTCGGCCAGGACGACCGCGACGCCGAGCGGCTGATGCTGGAGCTGCGGCTGATCTCGGGCTACCCGCTGGCCGAGGTGGCGCCCGCCGCCCGCGCGACGGTCGCGAGTGCCCTGGCGCGCGGGCTGCTAGAGCCCGAGCCGTTCAAGGCCGGTCTCATGGTGCTGACCCTTCAGGGGCGGCTGCTGGCCGACGCCCTCATCCGGGACCTGCTGGTCTGACCGGCACCGCCTCAGGTGATCATGCGGATGGACAGCGGGTAGCGGTAGCGCTCGCCCTTGTTCGTGGCGATCGCGGCCATGATGTGGAAGACCAGTGACATGATCCAGACGGCGGGAAACAGGATGAAGCCGATGAAGGCGACCATCAGGATCCCGGAGACGACGTAGCCGATGAACATGGTGATCTGGAAGTTGAGCGCCTCCGCCGCCTGGTCTCTGACGTAGGGGGACTCGTCCTTCTTCATCAGATAGATGATCAGCGGGCCGATCCAGGAGACCAGCAGGCCCAGGAGGTGCGACAACATCGCCATGGTGGTGTCGTCGGTGCCGGGGCGGGGGCCGAACCTGCCGGGGACGTACGGCTCCTGGGGGCGGCCGTAGCCCTGGGGGGCCTGGTGCTGGGCGGGGCCGTATCCGGGAGGCGGGGGCGGGTATGCGCCGGGGTGGCCGTAGCCGGCGGGCGGCTGCTGACCGTAGCCGGAGGGCGGTTGCTGACCGTGGCCGGACGGCGGCTGCTGGCCGTAGCCGGGGGCCGACTCGGGCTGCTGCCCGTAGGGGACCTGCTGGCCGTAAGGGGCCTGCTGAGCGTACGGGGCCTGCTGGCCGTAGGGAGCCTGCTGGGCGTAGGGGGTCTGGCCGTGCGGGCCGGACTGGCCGTAGGGGGTCTGGCCGTGCGGGGCTGATTGGCCGTGCCCCGGCTGGTCGTTGCCCGGCTGGCCGTAAGCAGGCTGGCCGTACGCGCCGGGTTGCTCGTAAGAGGGCTGGGCGTAGCCGTCTGGCTGGCCGTACGGGCCGGGCTCGGCGTGGGCGGGCTGCTGCGGGCCGGAGGGCGAGGGTGGCGGGAGGTCCGATCGGGAGACCTTGCGGGTGGCGTCGTCCCCGTAGCCCGGCTGCTGAGGGCCGGAGGACGGGGCAGGTGGGAGGTCCGACGGGGAGACGCTGCGCGTGGCGTCGTCGTCGGGCGGCGGCTGGGGCGGGTCCTGGCTCTGGGACGGGTCCTGGCTCATGGTGCCTCCGTAACGAAGTCGATCAGCTCCTCGACCCGGCCGAGCAACTCCGGCTCCAGGTCCGTGTACGTCGAGACGGCGCCGAGGATCCGCCGCCACGCCTGCGCGGGCTCCATGCGCCAGCCCAGGGCGGCGATCACGCCCTCCTTCCACGGCACCCCGCGTGGTACGTCGGGCCACGCGGGGATGCGCAGCACCGACGGCTTGACCGCCTGCCAGATGTCGACGAACGGATGCCCCACCACCAGCACGTCCGGCGAGGTGATCTCGGCGGCGATCCGGCTCTCCTTGGAACCGGGCACCAGGTGGTCGACCAGTACGCCCAGCCGTCGCCCCGGCTCGGGCCCGAACTCCGCGACGATGGCCGGCAGGTCGTCGACCCCTTCGAGGTATTCGACGACCACCCCCTCGACCCGCAGGTCGTGCCCCCAGATCCGCTCCACGAGGGCGGCGTCGTGCACGCCCTCCACGTAGATCCGGCTCTGCCTGGCCACCCTGGCCCGCAGCCCCTCCACGGCGATCGAGCCCGACGCGCTGCGCCTGGGCCCGGCGGGGGCCCCAGCGGTGGACCCAGCGGTGGACCCAGCGGTGGACCCAGCGGTGGACGCCGTGGGGCGTACCAGGGTCACGGGCCTGCCCTCCAGCAGGAACGCGGCGGGCGCGAGCGGGAACAGCCGGCGTTTGCCGAACCGGTCTTCCAGCGTGACGGCCTCCTTGTCACAGGCCACCACGGCGCCGCAGAAGCCGCTGTCGGCGTCCTCCACGACGAGGTCCGGCTCGGCGGGCACCTTCGGGATCTTCCCCTTGCCCGGCCGCCGCCAATTTCCCGCCAGCACATCGCCCTCGTACACACGGGGACCGTAGCAAATCACCCACCGACCGCAAGGCGCTTACGCGCGCCGCCGCGGCGGACCAGGACGACGATCGTGCCGGCGACCGCGGCGAGCAGCCCTGCTACCGGGATCGCGATCAGGGCGACCAGCCCGCCGGCGACGCCGCCCACGGCCGACATGGCGTCGGGGCCCACGCCGTAGCGCACGGTGGCCTGTTCCTGGTTGACGCAGGTGAGCTGGTAGTCGCCCTTGGCCGGTGCGTTGATCACCAGGAACTGCTCCCACACCGCGCCCCCGGTCGTGACCGTCTGGGTGCCGGTGGTCTTGGCGAGCCTGGCCTGTCCTGGGCCGCCGGTGATGGCGCAGTCGTAGCTGACCTGGGTGTCGCTGGCGATGTACACGCCGGGCTTCTCGGCCGGGTCGACGGGTACGGTGACGCTTTCGCCGGACGCGAACGTACGGGTCGGGCCCGCGTCGGCCACGCCGCCGACGAAGAGCGCCACCCCGGCCGCGAGGCACACCACGAACACGCCCCAGGCGCCGGCCAGCCACCACAGGCTGGGTTTTATGGCTTTGGAAGATATTGGCGGTGGAAATTGGGCTTGTTGGCCGTATTGTCCGTACTGAGGTGGCGGGCCGAACGGGGCCGGCTCACCTAACGGAGGTGGCGCCTGTCCGAATTGTGGCGATTGGGGCTGTTGTCCGAAAGGTGGCATTTGTCCGAAAGGTGACGGCTGGCCGTACCCGGGCGGCGGACCCGGCTGTTGCCCTGGTTGTGGGCCTGGCTGTGGGCCTGGCTGTGGGCCTGATGGCGGGCCGGGCTGGGAGCCGGGCTGCGGGCCGTACTGAGGCGGTCGTGGTTGACCGTGGTAGGGACCCTGCCCTGGCGGCGGGCCGTACGACGGGGGCTGGGATTCGTCGGTCATGTGGGCAAGTGTGAGGCCTGTCGCTCGCAAGAAGCCAGACCAGGAGGGGACGCGGTGTTATCGCACCTTGTGGGCGAGAGCCGTACACTTGGCACTCAGGAACACAGAGTGCTAGACACCTCGTTCCTGATAAAGACAAGAGGCAGGAGGTGAGCACGTGCTCGACGATCGAAAGCTGGCGGTGCTCCGCGCCATTGTCGAAGACTACGTGTCCACCAACGAACCGGTGGGCTCCAAGGCGCTGGCCGAGCGCCACAACCTGAAGGTCTCCCCTGCGACGGTCAGGAACGACATGGCCGCGCTGGAGGACGAGGGATACATCACCCAGCCTCACACCAGCGCGGGGCGGGTGCCGACCGACAAGGGCTATCGGCTGTTCGTCGACCGGCTCTCGCAGGTCAAGCCCCTGTCGGGGGCCGAGCGCCGGGCGATCGAGACGTTCCTCGCCGGTGCGGTCGACCTCGACGACGTGGTCACCCGCACGGTGCGCCTGCTGGCGCAGCTCACCCGGCAGGTGGCCGTCGTGCAATACCCGACGCTCACCCGTTCGACCGTCAGGCATGTCGAGCTGGTCCCGCTGAGTGACCGGCGGGTCATGCTCGTGCTGATCACCAACACCGGCCGCGTCGAGCAGCGCGCCGTCGAGCTGCCCGAAGTGGTGGAGGACGCGCGGATCGCCCACCTGCGCGCCGTGCTCAACGCCTGTCTCGACGGCTGCGGCCTGAGCAGTGTGCCCGAGCTGGTCGCCGACCTGCCGGAGCGGCTGCCTGCCGAAGATCGGCCCGCCGTCGCCACGATCCTGTCGGTGCTGCTCGAAACGCTGGTCGAGCGGCACGACGAGAAGATCGTGTTCGCCGGGGCGGCCAACCTCGCCGGCGCCGACTTCACCATCGGCCTGCGCGACGTCCTGGAGGCGCTGGAGGAGCAGGTGGTGCTGATGCGGCTGCTCGGCGAGACTTCCTCAGACACCCCGTCCGCGCTCACCGTGCGTATCGGCTCGGAAAACCCCTACCTGCGCGGCACATCCGTCGTCGCGACGGGATACGGTTCTGGCGACAACCAACTCGCCCGGCTCGGCGTGCTGGGGCCGACGAGGATGGACTATCCCGTGACGATGGGCGCCGTACGCGCGGTGGCACGCTACGTCAGCCAGATCCTGGCTGCATCATAAGAGGTCGATAAGTGGCAAACAGCGACTACTACGCCACCCTCGGGGTGCGCCGTGACGCAAGTCAGGACGAGATCAAGAAGGCCTACCGCCGACTCGCCCGCGAGCTGCACCCCGACGTGAACCCCGATCCTGAGACCCAAGAGCGGTTCAAGGAGATCACGCAGGCTTACGAGGTGCTGTCCGACCCGAACAAGCGCCAGATGTACGACCTGGGCGGCGACCCCTTCGGCGGCGCCGGTGCGGGCGCGGGCGCCGGCGGGTTCGGGGCGGGCTTCCCGTTCAGCGACATCATGGACGCCTTCTTCGGCACGGCGAGCGGCGCCCGCGGGCCACGCTCGCGCGCCCGCAGGGGGCGCAACGCCACGATCCGGGTGGAGCTCGACCTGCGTGAGACGGCGTTCGGCACCACGCGCGAGCTGGTCGTCGACACGGCCGTGCTCTGCGAGGTGTGCCACGGTGCCGGAGCGGCGGCGGGCACCCATCCCGACACCTGCGACATGTGCAACGGGCGCGGTGAGATCTCCCAGGTCACCCGCTCGTTCCTGGGCCAGGTCATGACCTCGCGGCCGTGCCCGCAGTGCGGCGGGTTCGGCTCGATCATCCGCCACCCCTGCCAGGAGTGCTCCGGCGACGGCCGGGTGCGCACCCGCCGCACGATCAAGGTCCGCATCCCCGCGGGCGTCGAGGACGGCACCCACATCCAGCTCGCCGGCGAGGGCGAGGTCGGCCCCGGCGGCGGCCCGCCCGGAGACCTGTTCCTCGAGATCGTCGAGCGGGCCCACGAGATCTACGAACGCCGCGGCGACGACCTGCACTGCACCGTGCAGATCCCGATGACCGCCGCCGCCCTCGGCACCGTGCTGACCGTGGAGACGCTCGACGGCGCCGAGGAGATCGACGTCCGGCCCGGCA
This sequence comes from Nonomuraea antimicrobica, assembly GCF_039536965.1. NCBI lineage: Bacteria > Bacillati > Actinomycetota > Actinomycetes > Streptosporangiales > Streptosporangiaceae > Nonomuraea > Nonomuraea antimicrobica. The sequence continues at coordinate 113,882 of NZ_BAAAZP010000187.1, forward strand.
CGCAGTCCGGCCAGGTCATCACCATGTACGGGCGGGGCGTGCAGCGGCTCAACGAGTCGGGCCGGGGCGACCTGCTGATCCACGTCAACGTCGAGACGCCGAGCCGCCTCGACCTCGCGCAGGAGGAGCTGCTGCGCGAGCTGTCCAGGTTGCGGGGCGAGGAGCGGCCGCCGGGCAAGTTCGCCCCGGGGCAGCAGGGCTTCTTCTCCCGGCTGCGCGACGCCTTCAACGGCCGGTGACCACACCGGTCTTCCTGTCCCACGACCTCGACGGCCCCGAGTTGACGCTCGGCGGCCCCGAGGGGCGGCACGCCGCCGCCGTACGCCGCCTGCGGGCCGGTGAGCGGGTCGATCTGACCGACGGGGCCGGAGCGGTCGCCGAGTGCGTCGTGCGCGAGACGCTGAAAGACGCGCTCCGCCTCGACGTGCTGAGCCGCTACGACGTCGAGGCGCCAAGGCCCCGGCTCGTGGTCGTCCAGGGTCTGCCCAAGGGCGACAGGGGCGAGCTGGCCGTCGAGATGATGACCGAGGCCGGCGTCGACGTGATCGTGCCGTGGTCGGCCGCGCGCAGCATCACCCAGTGGAAGGGCGACAAGGTCGCCAAGGCGCTGGGCCGGTGGCGTTCCACGGCCCGCGAGGCCGGCAAGCAGGCCCGCAGGTTCCATCTGCCCGAGGTGGCCGAGCCGGCCTCGACCGGGCAGGTGGAGCGGCTGCTGTCGGAGGCGGCGCTGGGGCTGGTGCTGCACGAGGAGTCGGCCGAGCCGCTGTCCGGGGTGGCGCTTCCCGCGGGCGGCGACATCGTGGTGGTGGTGGGTCCTGAGGGCGGGGTCTCGGAGGAGGAACTGGCCCGGTTCATGGCGGCCAAGGCGGCGCCGGTGCTGCTGGGGTCGACGGTCCTGCGGACGTCCACGGCGGGGGTGGCGGCGGCGGCCGTGCTGCTGAGCCGTACGGGACGCTGGTGAGCCGCTAGGGCGTCGTCTGGTCGGTGTCGAGCAACGGGGTGACCCCGCCGTCGGCGACCGGTGGCTCGGTCACCTCGTCGGCCGGTGGGCACTCCTCCGGCGGGCACGGCGACGGCTGCACGGTCGTCTCCACGGCCGTGGGCGTCGGAGAGGGCGAGAGCGAGGGGCAGTCGGACGGCGGCTCGGGCTGCGGCTCGGCGAGCGGCGTGGGGCACTCGGTCGTGGTGGGGGTCGGGGTCGGGGTGGGCGACGGTGACGGCCTGCTGGTCGAGTCGGCCTTGTGCGAGGGCTTCTGGGAGGCGGGCGCCGAGGTCTCGGGGATCACGACCGGATGCGACGGCACCGGGGCGGGCTCCTCCGACGGCGGCGGCAGGGAGCGGGTGGTCGAGGAGTTGGTCGGAGCCTTGGAGGACTCGTCGTCCACGGGCTGGACGGACATGCGGTCGATGATCTGGGAGCGCAGCTCGGGAACGGCCATCACGACCGCCCCCGCCACCAGGAGCGCGCTGGCGGCGGCCGCCCCCGCACGCCACCAGAACAGGTTGCGCACGCCACGCCGCTCGATGCGGGCACGGATGATCTCCAGTCCGTCCGGCGAGGGCACGACCGCGTCCGCCTCCGCGCGGAGCGCACGGCGCAGGCGTTCGCCGTGCTCGTCGGGGGGCTGGGTCATGACATTTTCTCCAGGACCGATCGCAGGGCGGCCATGCCACGTGCCGTGTGGCTCTTGACCGCGCCCTTGCTGATGCCCATGGCGTGGGCGATCTCAGCTTCGGACAGATCACCGTAGTAGCGAAGGACGAGTGCTTCTCTCTGGCGGGTGGGCAGGGCGCGTAACGCCTCGATGACGGCAGAGCGTTCCAACTCGCCGATCGCGCCGTTCTCGGCGCTCGGGGCGTCGGGCAGGCCCTTGGGAGCATACTTCTCGACGACCGCGCGGTGACGCAGCACGGACCTGGACCGGTTGACGACAGATTGACGCAGGTAGGCGAGTGCTTTGTCGGGATCACGCAGTCTACGCCAGGCGCCGTGGATGGCGACGAACGCATCCTGCACGACTTCCTCAGCCGTTGCCATGTCGCGCACCAGCAACACGGCGAGACGCACCAACGACCGGAAGTGCGCGCTGTACAGCGCGGTTACGGCCATGTCGGCATCCCACCCGACCGGCACCGCCCCCATCGACCTGTCGGCCAGAAGGGTTTCGGTGGTCACATCAGTGGGACGCGCGGCCTTCCCAGAGGGTTTACGCTCTTCCGGTTCTTGAGGTTTCCCCGGTTCGTTAGGGTGCATTACCCAGTCGTGTCCTCGCCAGGTGGCGCTCGCCCGACCCTGAATCGTCTTTTTAGCTGAAGTGTCGCACACTCACCCTAACCGTGTGGATCTTCCTCCGCACGACACAGGTGATTACCGATTCGCAACGGACTTCCCAGCGGCCGACTCTCGGTAGGGTGATCAGGTGAGCGATTGCCTCTTCTGTAAAATCGTCGCCAAGGAGATTCCCGCCGAGATCGTTTACGAAACCGGCCGGGCTCTGGCGTTCCGCGACACCAACCCGCAGGCGCCCACGCACGTGCTGGTCGTCCCGAAGTCGCACTACACCGACGCGGCCGCGCTGGCGGCGGCCGACGACGGGCTCGCCGACGAGGTGCTCAAGACCGCTCACGAGGTGGCCGTGCTCGACGGCGTGGCCGAGGGCGGTTACCGGATCGTCCTCAACACCGGCTCCGGCGCCGGCCAGACGGTCTTCCACGTGCACGCCCACGTTCTCGGTGGGCGCAATCTGACGTGGCCGCCCGGATAGCCGCCAGGCGGCCATCCTGACACCCGCCCTGACCACTGCTCGGCGGCCTCCCCTGACAACCGTCCCGGCGACCGGGCACGGTGATATTGGCGCGAGCAATCGGCCTGCTCCCGGATACGATGGGCGGAGAAGAACTCAGCAAGAGACCGGGAGGCATCAGGCCGCTGGCCTGCCCATGTCCGAACTACATGAATCCCGACGTACAGCACCTCCCTCGCGGACTCAAGCGAAGGTGCTGATACCGGACGAATACCCGATGGTCAGCCTCCTGGGCTCCCGCGACGAGCTGCTACGCGTCATCGAGGGTGCCTTCCGGGCCGACATCCACGTACGTGGCAACGAGATCACCGTCACCGGCAGCCCCGACGAGAGCGGCACCGTGGTCCGGCTCTTCGAGGAGCTGGTCGAGGTCCTGCGCAGTGGTGGCGAGCTGACCCCCGACGCGGTCGAGCGCAGCATCGCCATGCTCCGCATGACCTCCGACCGGCCCGCCGAGGTGCTGTCCCTCGACATCCTCTCCTCGCGGGGCCGGACGATCCGCCCCAAGACCGTCAACCAGAAGCGCTACGTCGACGCGATCGACCAGCACACGGTCGTGTTCGGCATCGGCCCGGCCGGCACCGGCAAGACCTATCTGGCGATGGCCAAGGCCGTGCGCGCGCTGCAGGAAAAGCGGGTCAACCGCATCATCCTGACCCGCCCGGCGGTCGAGGCCGGCGAGCGGCTCGGCTTCCTGCCCGGCACGCTCTACGAGAAGATCGACCCCTACCTGCGACCGCTCTACGACGCGCTGCACGACATGGTCGACCCCGACTCGATCCCCAAGCTGATGGCCGCGGGCACGATCGAGGTCGCGCCGCTCGCGTACATGCGCGGGCGCACGCTCAACGACGCCTTCATCATCCTCGACGAGGCCCAGAACTCCTCGGCCGAGCAGATGAAGATGTTCCTCACCCGGCTCGGCTTCAACTCCAAGATCGTGGTGACCGGCGACGTGACGCAGGTCGACCTGCCCGCGGGCACGGTCAGCGGCCTGCGGGTGGTGCAGGAGATCCTCGACGGCATCCCCGACATCCACTTCGCCCGCCTGTCCAGCGCCGACGTGGTCCGCCACAAGCTGGTCAGCGAGATCGTCGACGCCTACGGGCGCTACGACGCCACGCAGGCGGCCCTGGAGCCGAAGTCGATCCAGCATCGGGGGAAGCGGCGACCGTGAGCATCGAGATCAACAACGAGTCCGGCGTGGGGGTCGACGAGGAGAACCTCGCCGCCCTGGCCGCTCACGTGCTCGGCGAGCTGGGCATCAACCCGCTCGCCGAGCTGTCCGTCGTGGTGGTCGACGAAGACGCCATGGCCGAACTGCACGAGAAGTGGATGGGGGAGCCGGGCCCGACCGACGTGCTCGCGTTCCCGATGGACGAGCTGCGTCCCGGCGGCGGCGCCCGCGGTGAGGGCGACGGCCCCGCCGACCCCGCGCTGCTCGGCGACGTCGTGCTCTGCCCGCAGGTCGCCGCCAGGCAGGCGGAGGAGGCCGGGCACAGCACCGCCGACGAGCTCGACCTGCTGTGCACCCACGGCATCCTCCACCTGCTCGGCTACGACCACGCCGAGCCGGAGGAGCACAAGGAGATGTTCGGACTGCAGTCCCGGCTCCTCGAGTCGTGGCAGGGGGTGCGCAACCCGCGGTGAACGCCTGGTTGTTGCTGGCCATCGCCCTCGTGATCGTCGGTGGCCTGATCGCCAGCGCGGAAACGGCACTGACGCGCATCTCCAGGGTGCGTGCCGAGGAGTTCGTACGTGAGTCGCGGCGGGGTTCGGCGCGGCTGCAGGCGATCGTCACCGATCCGCCCCGCTACCTCAACCTGCTCCTGCTGCTGCGGCTGAGCTGCGAGCTGGTGGCCACCGTCATCGCGACGCTGCTGTTCATCGACCTCTTGCACGACCAGGGCTGGGCCTACGTCTGGGCCGCGGTCGTGATGATCCTGACCAGCTACGTGGTGGTCGGGGTCATGCCCCGTACGCTGGGCCGCCAGCATGCGGAGCCGGTCGCGCTGGCCGGCGCCCCCATCGTGTACGGCCTGACCCGCATCTTCGGCCCCCTGCCCAAGCTGCTCATCCTGCTCGGCAACGCGCTGACGCCCGGCAAGGGCTTCCGCGACGGCCCGTTCACCTCCGAGGCCGAGCTGCGCGACCTGGTCGACCTGGCCGAGGAGCGCAGGGTGATCGAGCCCGACGAGCGCGAGATGATCCACTCGGTCTTCGAGCTGGGCGACACGCTGGTGCGCGAGGTCATGGTGCCGCGTACCGACATGGTCTACATCGAGCGCGGCAAGACGATCAGCCAGGCGCTGTCGCTCGCGCTGCGCAGCGGCTTCTCCCGCATCCCGGTCGTGGGCGAGAACGAGGACGACGTCGTCGGCATCGCCTACCTCAAGGACATCGCCCGCAAGATCCACGAGTCGGGCGAGGGCGGGGGCAAGGAGACGGTCGAGTCGATCATGCGCTCGGCCGCGTACGTGCCGGAGAGCAAGCCCATCGACCAGCTCATGCGGGAGATGCAGGCCCGGCAGATCCACATCGCCATCGTCATCGACGAGTACGGCGGCACCGCCGGGCTCGTCACCATCGAGGACGTCCTGGAGGAGATCGTCGGCGAGATCACCGACGAGTACGACCAGGAGGCGCCCCGGGTGGAGGCCATGTCCGACGGCGCGATGCGGGTGACGGCCCGCATGCCGGTGGACGAGCTGGCCGAGCTGTTCGACGCCGAGATCGAGGTCGACGACGTCGAGACGGTGGGCGGGCTGCTGGCGCACGCGCTCGGCCGGGTGCCGATCGCGGGGTCGCAGGCGGAGGTGGCCGGTCTGTCGCTGACGGCGGAGAGCCTGGCGGGGCGCCGCAACCGGATCAGCACGGTGGTGGTCAGACGGGTCATCCCGCCGGAGGACGAGGCCGTCCCGGCCGCCGCCGAACACGACTAGCCAGGTCACCCCGGGTACCCACGGCCGGGCGGTGCCGCTTGCCGACAAAGAGGGTAGATGCCGCAAGCGTTCTACAAGTCATCTGCAAGCCGCCTCCGGCACTCTCTAACCACGACATCCAGTGCGGTGGGTGTCATAGGGGGAGGCATCCGAGGGCCGGGTGGGGTTCGCGGCCCGAGGATGTTCCCCGGGGGGACGACGGCGTCCCGGCCTGGCAGGTCGTGACGCTGGTCGGCGTAAAGGGTGTTCTCGTCCGGAAATCCGGATGGGAGCACCCTTTTTGCGTATTGGTGGACACTCCTCTGGATTGCCACATTCGTCGGTGGGGGAGGTTGCCGTCCAGGGGGGATCATGAACCGCAAACCAGGGATCGTCGCCTGCGCGCTGCTGACCGGCCTCCTGGCGGGATGCGGCGGCGGGGGAGCGGGAAGCTTCCTCGACGCGCAGGCCATGGCGCAGTTGCGCGAGGTGCTCAGCAAGGAGCCGCCCTTGCCCGACGGCTTCACCGTACGGCCGGAGCAGGCGTGGCGGATGCCGTTCGCGCAGGCGGACCGGAACTGCGTGGCCATGCTGGAGCCCGCGGGCGGACGGCCCCCAGGGCAGTCGCTGACCGCGCAGGCCGCCGTCAGCTACCAGGGCTACGGGCTGGGGGAGCAGGCCGGGGTGGGGCTGGCCAGGTACGCAGGCCACGAGGCCGCCGGGCACCTCGACGACCTCGCCGGGGCGATGGACGACTGCCGCCACGTCCACACCTCCAACGGCACGGACCTGCGGCTGGAGCCGTTCGAGGTCGACGACGCCGGGGACGAGGCCGTGGGGGCGCGGATGCGCGGACGGCTGAACGGCTACCCGTACGCGATGGACGTCGTGCTCTCGCGGGTCGGCGACACGCTGGTGTCGGTCGTGCACACGGGCATGAACGACGTGGACGCCGCTCGTACCAGGAAGGTGGTCGAGGCGGCCATTTCCATGGTCAGCACCTAACCTGGTTGCGTGAACCCTGAAGACAGCAAGATCATCACGCTGGCCCGGGCCGCCAGGGCGCGCAACGGCTCCGCCGAAGGGGCGGCCGTGCGCGACGAGACCGGCCGCACCTACTCCGCGACGAACGTGGGCCTGTCCGCGCTGACGCTGTCGGCGGTGCAGGTGGCGGTGGCCATGGCGATCTCCGGTGGCGCCCGCTCGCTGGAGGCGGTGGCGCTGGTGAGCGAGGGCGACCCGAGCCCCGCCGACGAGGCCGTGGCCGCCGAGCTGGGCGTGGGCAAGCTGCTCGTGGCCGGTCCCGACGGCACGCTGCGGGGCTGACATGCCGATGTCCCCCTTCCTGGCGAGGTTGCGGGAGCTGATCGGCTCCGAGCTGCTCATGCTGCCGTCGGTGTCCGCGTTCGTGTTCGACGACGACGGCCGGTTGCTGCTGGCCCGGCACGGCGACGTGGGCCTGTGGGCCGCGCCCGGCGGCGGCGTCGACCCCGACGAGCGTCCCGAGGAGGCCGTGGCCAGAGAGCTGCGGGAGGAGCTCGGCGTCGAGATCGAGATACGCGGCCTGATCGGCGTGTACGGCGGCCCCGAGTTCCGCACGCTCTACCCCAACGGGCACCAGGTCGCCTACGTCATCACGGCCTACGGCTGCGTGCTGGCCCCCGGCTCGCCGCGGCCGGAGCCCGACGGGGTGGAGATCAACGACGTCCGGTGGACGTCCGAGGCGGAGCTGCCCGCGCTCGACACCACCACGTGGATGCCCGGCGTGGCGCCCCTGGCCTACGCGTGGTGGCGTGAACACCACCGTTGATGGGCCACAATGCACTATGTGACTTCGCCAGACAGCCATCGCGCCGGATTCGCCTGTTTCGTGGGGAGGCCGAACGTCGGCAAGTCCACGCTGATGAACGCCCTGGTCGGCACGAAGGTGGCGATCACCTCGTCCAAGCCGCAGACGACCCGGCGCGTCATCAGGGGCATCGTGCACCGTCCCGACGCCCAGCTCGTCATCGTCGACACGCCCGGCCTGCACCGGCCGCGCACGCTGCTCGGCGAGCGGCTCGACAGCCTGGTGCTGTCCACGCTGACCGAGGTCGACGCGATCGGCTTCTGCGTGCCAGCCAACGAGCCCATCGGCAAGGGCGACCGGTTCATCGCCGACAAGCTGTCGGCGGTGCGCAAGACGCCGGTCGTCGCCGTGGTGACCAAGTGCGACCTGGTCGGCAAGGAGCAGGTCGCCGAGCAGTTGCTGGCGGTGTCGCAGGTGGCGGAGTTCGCCGCGATCGTGCCGGTGTCGGCGCAGTCGGGCGACCAGCTCGACGTGCTGGCCGACGTGCTGATCGAGCACATGCCGGAGTCGCCGCCGCTCTACGAGGACGGCCGGCTCACCGACGAGCCGGAGCAGGTGCTGGTGGGAGAGCTGATCAGGGAGGCGGCGCTGGAGGGCGTACGCGACGAGCTGCCGCACTCGATCGCCGTGGTCGTCGACGAGATGCTGCCCCGCGAGGGGCGTGACGACCTGCTGGACATCTACGCCCACATGTTCGTGGAGCGGCCCTCGCAGAAGGCGATCGTCATCGGGCACAAGGGTGAGCGGCTGCGCGAGGTGGGCACCAAGGCCCGCGCGCAGATCGAGGCGCTGCTCGGCACGCGGGTCTACCTCGATCTGCGCATCAGTGTCGCCAAGGACTGGCAGCGCGATCCCAAGCAACTGCGCCGGCTGGGCTTCTACGACTGAGCCGCGCGACCTTTCATGCGCGTCGGACGAGCGCCGCGACAGACGCGTCGGACGAGCACCATGACTGACCCGTCATGGCGTGGCGGACCAGCGCCGCGACCGATCCCTCAAGCGCGGCGGACCAGTGCCGCGACCGACAGCAGGACGATCGCCAGGGCGCAGGCCAGCGCGCCGAACCAGCCGGCCCTGACCACCGGCTCGATCGACAGCAGGTCGCCGAGGTCGACGGAGACGCGGTCGCGCAGCCCGCTGCCCCCGGCCACGAACATCACCAGCGACAGCACCGCCACCCCGCCCGGCACCGCGGCCAGGGCGGCGAGCCTCGGGTGGGCGAGCACGCCGGCCAGCCCGCAGCCCACCGCCGCTAGCCCGGCCACCAGCGTGTAGACGCCGAACGCGTCGTCGATCCCGCGTACGTCACCGGTCACGCCGATGCCGATGAGGTTGCTGGTCGCCTGGAGCCCGGCCCACGGCAGCACCGCGCAGCACACGAGCAGGACGCCGCCGGCCAGCACGGCCAGCGCGTAGCCACGGTGGAGTCTCGGCCTGGCGGGCGTGGGGATGAGGTCATCGGCCACCCGATCACTGTATGCCGGGGGCGGCCCGCCCACCACCGTACGCAACGCAGTCGTCACCGTGGCGCGGCAGGCTCCGCCCCCGGTTCCAGGGTCGTGCGCTCGCCCCACTCCAGGCGGGAACGCAACAGTACGGCGTCGTCGGCCAGGGCGGACACCAGCGTGCCCGCCGCCGCGGGGCCGGCCAGCGGCAGCACCGCCACGCCCGCGGCCACGGCAGGCTCCTTGGCGGTCGCGGTCAGAAACGTGGTGCCGACGCAGCGCGCGGAACCGTACACGGCGGGGGAGGCGTCGAGCTCCGGGTCGCCGACCGTGAACTCCTGCCTGAGCAGCGGCAGGCCGTCGCGGGTGACGTCGAAGCGGGCGTGGCAGCGGCCCGCCGCCTCGCCGTGACGGCCGAGGACGATCTCCTCGCGCCAGAGCACGCTCGCGCCGGGCTCCAGCGCGAGCCGTACCAGGAGGCGGTGTTCGCAGCCGGCGGCCAGCACGGTCGGCTCGGGCGTGAACCGCAGCGTGGCGCCCGCCCCGACGTGGGCGGTGACCAGCAGCTCGGACGCGCCCTCGCCGGGCAGGACCAGCGTGGCGGCGACCGAGCCCAGCTCCAGCGTGGTGCGCGGGGCGAGGCTCAGGTCGAGCCGGAGCCGGTCGCCGCCGAGCGGGCCCGCCGCGGTGGAGACGAGGTGGACGGTGACCGGGCCCGTCTGGCGCAGCGTCAGCGGGGGCGCGGAGGCCAGGCGGCCGATCACCGTACGGCCGTCGTCCGCCCGCGCGGTCGCCACCGCGGCGCTCGCCCGCATGGCGCGCCGCCCGCGGTGCGTCCCTCGAAGCGTGCAGGTCGTGGCGGGAGGCGTCACGAGACCGGGGCCGCGTGGCTGTGGGACCACGCCAGCACCTGCTCGGACACCCAGTCGGCGACCGTCTCGGCGGACGGGTCATGCCTGATCGAGGTGAACAGCACCGGCCGCGCACCGCGTACGGCCGCCGCGTCGCGGGCCATCACGTCCAGGTCGGCGCCCACCATCGGGGCCAGGTCGGTCTTGTTGACCACCAGCAGGTCGGCCGACGTGACGCCGGGGCCGCCCTTTCGCGGCACCTTGTCACCGCCCGACACGTCGAGGACGAAGATCTGCCGGTCGGCCAGCCCGCGGCTGAACGTGGCCGTCAGGTTGTCGCCCCCGCTCTCCACGATCACCAGGTCGAGCGGGCCGAAGCGGTATTCCAGGGTCTCGACGGCGTCGAGGTTCGCGGCGATGTCGTCGCGGATGGCGGTGTGGGGGCAGCAGCCGGTCTCGACGGCGAGGATGCGCTCCTCGTCGAGGACGCCCGTGCGGCGCAGGAAGTCGGCGTCCTCGGTGGTGTAGATGTCGTTCGTCACCACGCCCAGGGAGAGCCGCGGGCCGAGCGTCCGGCACAGCGCGGCCACGAGGGCCGTCTTGCCGCTGCCCACCGGGCCGCCCACGCCGAGGCGCAGGGCCCGGCCGCGGCCGTCGGGGGCGTGGTGATGATCGTCGTGGTAGGCGCCCATGTCAAAGTCCTTTCTAGGAGACGAACAGCCTGACCTCGGCCCGTGCGTGCTGCTCGGCGAGCAGGTCGAGGCCGGGTGCCGAGTGCGCGGGCAGCGCCCCCCAACGGGAGGCCCAGTGGGAGGTGGGGTCGGGGCCGGAGGCGGGGTCGAGTCCGCAGGCGGCGGTGGACAGGCAGGCTTGGGCGGCGACGGCGGTGAGGTCGGGGGTCAGCTCGGCCAGCAGGGCGTGCACGGCCACCGGGTCGAGGCCCAGCAGCCGGACCGCCGCCGTGGCCGGGCCGCTGATCGCCTGGTAGGCCGCCGCCAGCGCCGCCTCCTCGGGTGTGGCGCCCGCGGCGTGCGCCGCCGCGCCGAGCGCGATCGGGTGGTGCGGGTTCGGCACGTCCAGCGCCAGCCGGTCCAGCACGGGTGACGGCCAGACGCGGCGGGCGACGCGGAGCAGCAGCCTGCCCTGCGTCCTGGACGCCTCCCGCTGGGCGGGCGCGGCGGTGCGCGCATCCGCCTCCGCGTCCAGCAGCGCCCAGTCCGGCCCTGTCCGGTCTGGCCCTGTCCGATCTGGCGCTGTCCGGTCTGGCGCCGTCCGGTCCGGTACGGCGTTCGGCATCGCCAGGTCAGACGCGCTGTCCGGTGCCGGGACGGTCGGTGTGGCGGCTGCCTCGGCGCAGGCGGCGGCGGTCAGCGCGGTGGCGACGAGGCCCGCGGTGTGCAGCCGCCCCCGGAGGAACGACCGCAGCGTCGGCACGTCGTGCACGGCCCCGGACGCGACGGCACGCTCGGCGCCGCCCGAGTGGGCGTGCCCGCCCGCCGGGAGCCGGGAGTCGGTGAGCAGCAGCAGGGCAGGTGTCATCGGAGTGTTCATCAGAACAGGAAGTACCGCTGGGCCATGGGCAGGGTGGTGACGGGGTCGGGCTCGACGAGTTCGCCGTCGATGCGGACCTCGAAGGTGTCGGGTGCCACCTCGATCGCCGGCATCGCGTCGTTGAGCGGCATCGACGCCTTCCCCCGCCGCCGTACGTCCGCCACCGGGGCCAGGCGGCGCCGTACGGACAGCCGGTCGGCCAGCCCCGACTCCAGCGCCAGTGGCGAGACGAAGTGCAGCGAGGTGGCCGCCGCCGTGACCGGGGAGGCGCCGAACATGGGACGGGGCAGCACCGGCTGCGGCGTCGGGATCGAGGCGTTGGCGTCGCCCATCTGCGCCCAGGCGACCACCCCGCCCTTGAGCACCAGGTCGGGCTTGACCCCGAAGAAGGCCGGGTCCCACAGGACGAGGTCGGCGAGCTTGCCGCGTTCGACGGAACCCAGCTCGGCGTCCAGGCCGTGGGCGACGGCGGGGCAGATCGTGTACTTGGCGATGTAGCGGCGGGCGCGCAGGTTGTCGGCCGGGCCCGCCGCCGCGTCGCCGAGCGGGCCGCGGCGGGCCTTCATGACGTGCGCGGTCTGCCAGGTGCGGATGATCGTCTCGCCGATCCGGCCCATGGCCTGCGAGTCGGAGCCGATCATCGAGATCGCCCCCAGATCGTGCAGCACGTCTTCCGCGGCCATGGTGCCGGGCCGGATGCGCGACTCGGCGAAGGCCAGGTCCTCCGGGATGGACGGGTTGAGGTGGTGGCAGACCATCAGCATGTCGAGGTGCTCGTCGAGCGTGTTGACGGTGTGCGGCCTGGTGGGGTTGGTGGAGGAGGGCAGGATGTTGGGGCAGCCGGCCACGCGGATGATGTCGGGCGCGTGCCCGCCGCCGGCCCCTTCTGTGTGGTACGCGTGGATCATCCGGTCGTCGATGGCCTTGAGCGTCGACTCGACGAAGCCGGCCTCGTTCAGCGTGTCGGTGTGGATGGTGACCTGCACGCCCGTGGCGTCGGCGACGCGCAGGCAGGCGTCGATGGCGGCGGGTGTGGTGCCCCAGTCTTCGTGCAGCTTGAACCCGGAGGCCCCCGCTTCGAGCTGTTCGAGCAGGCCCTCCTCGCTGACGGTGTTGCCCTTGCCGAGCAGGGCGAAGTTCAGTGGGTAGGCGTCGAGCGACTCCAGCATCCTGCCGAGGTACCAGGCGCCGGTGACCGTGGTGGCCTTGGTGCCCTCGACGGGCCCGGTGCCGCCGCCGACGATCGTGGTGACGCCCGACGCGATGGCCTCGTCGAGGAGCTGCGGGCAGATCAGGTGGACGTGCGAGTCGACGGCCCCGGCGGTGAGGATCTTGCCGTTGCCCGCCAGCACCTCCGTGGAGGGCCCGATGACGATGTCGACGCCGTCCATCGTGTCGGGGTTGCCCGCCTTGCCGATGGCGAGGATCCGGCCGTCGCGAACGCCGATGTCGGCCTTGATCACCCCCCAGTGGTCGAGGATGACCGCCCCGGTGACGACCAGGTCGGCCGCGCCCTCGGCGCGGGTCGTGCGGGCCTGGCCCATGGACTCGCGGATGACCTTGCCGCCGCCGAAGACGGCCTCGTCGCCGGGACCGGCCGGTCCGATGGACAGGTCGTCGGTGACCTCGATGAACAGGTCGGTGTCGGCCAGCCGGATCCGGTCGCCGGTCGTGGGGCCGTACAGGGCCGCGTAGCGGGCGCGCGAGATCCGGGCCCCGGGGCCGTCAGCCATCGAGCGGCCCCGCCCACTCCGGACGCAGGCCCGGCACCACCCGGTTCCCGGCCAGCGGGACCAGTCTCACGTCACGTTCGACGCCCGGCTCGAACCTGACCGCGGTCCCGGCGGGCACGTCGAGCCGCCTGCCCCAGGCCGCCTTCCTGTCGAACTCCAGGCCGGGGTTGGCCGCGGCGAAGTGGTAGTGCGAGCCCACCTGTACGGGCCGGTCGGCCGTGTTGACCACGCGTACCGTGACCCGCTCGCGCCCCGGGTTGAGCGTGATGGGCCCGTCGGGGTGCGTGTAGCCGCCCGGGATCACGGGATGGGCCTGTGCACGGTGACCAGCTTCGTGCCGTCGGGGAACGTGGCCTCGATCTGCACGCTCTGCAGCATCTCCGGCACGCCCTCCATGACGTCGGCCCGGCCGAGCACCGACCGGCCCGCCTCCATCAGGTCGGCCACGCTGCGCCCGTCTCTGGCGCCCTCCATGAGGAACGAGGCGATGAGGGCGGTGGCCTCCGGATGGTTGAGCCGCAGGCCCCGTGACCGGCGCTCGCGCGCCACCCCGGCGGCGACGTGGATGAGCAGCCGCTCCTGCTCGTGTGAGGTAAGCCGCATGGCCGGACCATAGGAACCGGCCGTTACCTCGCTGTTGCCGCAGCGTGTCGTGTCGGTTTCACCCTCGGGCGAACGCCGATGTGTCCGATTATGTGCGATTGTGAAACTTTGGCAATAGCCAATTAACCATCGAGATCTTTCGGCGAAATGCCGCGGAGTCACCTTTCTCGCAGTAGTGGTCGGCAGGAAGGAACGGCTTTGCGCATCTCCCGCCCGATAGTCTCCGCGCTCCTCGTGTCAGCTCTGGCGGCGTGCGGATCCGGGGCAGGACCCGCCGCCCCGTCGAACGAGATCAAGGTCGGCCTCCTGCACTCCCTCAGCGGCACGATGGCCATCAGCGAGGTCACCGTGCGCGACGCCGAACTGCTCGCCATCGACGAGATCAACAAGGCGGGCGGCGTGCTCGGCAAGAAGCTCGTGCCGGTCGTCGAGGACGGCGCCTCCGACTGGCCCACGTTCGCCGAGAAGGCCACGAAGCTGATCAGGCAGGACAAGGTCGCCACCGTCTTCGGCGGCTGGACCTCGGCCAGCAGAAAGGCGATGCTGCCGGTCTTCGAACGGTACAAGGCGCTGCTGTGGTACCCCGTGCAGTACGAGGGGCTGGAGAGCTCGCCGTACATCTTCTACACCGGCGCCACCACCAACCAGCAGATCATCCCCGGCCTCGACTACCTGAAGGAGCAGGGCAAGAAGACGTTGTTCCTGGTGGGCAGCGACTACGTCTTCCCACGGACGGCCAACAAGATCATCAAAGCGTACGCGGCGGCGAACGGGATGCGGGTGCTCGGCGAGGAGTACACGCCCCTCGGCCACACCGAATACTCCACGCTGGTCAACAAGGTCGTGCAGGCCAAGCCGGACGCCGTCTTCAACACCCTGAACGGCGACAGCAACGTCGCCTTCTTCAAACAGCTCAAGAGCGCGGGAGCCACGGCCGAGGCCATGCCCGTGCTCTCGGTGAGCGTGGCCGAGGAGGAGGTCACCGGCATCGGCGTGGACAACATCGCCGGGCACCCCGTCGCCTGGAACTACTACCAGACCACCGAGACCCCGGCCAACGAGGCGTTCGTCAAGGCGTACAAGGCCGCGTACGGGCCGGACAAGGTCACCTCCGACCCCATGGAGGCCGGCTACAACGCCGTCTACCTGTGGGCCGAGGCCGTCAAGAAGGCCGGCAGCACCGAGGTCGAGGCGGTCAGGAAGGCCGCGCCCGGCATCGCGCTCGAACGTCCCGAGGGGCTGGTCACCATCGACGGCGAGAACCAGCACATGTACAAGACCGCCCGCATCGGCATCATCCAGCCCGACGGCCTGATCAAACAGGTGTGGGACTCCGGCGAGCCGATCAAGCCGGACCCCTACCTCAAGGGCTACCCGTGGGCGAGCGGCCTGGCGGCGGGCAAGTGATGTCGGCCTTCGTCAACCAGGTCCCCATCGGGCTGTCGATCGGGGCGGTGCTGCTGCTGATCGCGCTCGGCCTGACGTTCACGTTCGGGCAGATGGGTGTGATCAACATGGCGCACGGCGAGTTCATCATGGCCGGGGCCTACACCGCGTTCCTGCTGCAGGACCTCGTCCTGGCCCTGCCCGCGGCGTTCCTGGTCGCCGGGATCATGGGGCTGATCCTGGAGCGGGCCGCGATCAGGCACTTCTACGGCAGGCCGATGGACACGCTGCTGCTCACCTGGGGCGTCAGCCTGGTGCTGCAGCAGCTCGCCCGCGACGTGTTCGGCGCCCCGAACGTGCAGGTGCCCGCCCCGTCGTGGCTGTCGGGCGGGGTGGGCATCCTGCCCTACAACCGGCTGTTCATCATGGCGCTCGCGGTGGCGGGCGTGGTGGCGGTCTGGGCGTACCTCACGCGGACCGGGCTGGGGCGCAGGACGCAGGCCGTGGTGCAGAACCGGCAGCTCGCCGCCACCAGCGGGATCGACACCGGCCGGGTGGACATGCTGACGTTCTTCATCGGGTCGGGGCTGGCGGGCGTGGCCGGGGTCGCGCTCACCCTCATCGGGCCCGTCGGGCCGGCGCTCGGCACGTACTACATCGTGGACGCGTTCCTGGTGGTCGTGGCGGGCGGGCTCGGGCAACTGCGCGGGGCGGTGTTCGCGGCGGCCGGGCTGGGGCTGCTGAACTCCTACGCCGAGTTCTGGTCGGACGCCTCGCTGGCCAAGGTGCTCGTGTTCGCCGTCGTCATCGGGTTCTTGCAGGTCAGGCCGCAGGGGTTGGTCGTGTTGAGATCGCGGGTGCTCACATGACGAGAGCGGCGATCAGGCGGCATCTGCCGTTCGCGACCGTGGCGGTGATCGCGCTGGTGGCCGCGCCGCTGCTGCTGGAGCCGTTCCGGCTGGGGCTGCTGGCCAAGTACCTGTGCTACGCGATCGTCGCGCTCGGGATCGGCCTGGCCTGGGGCCAGGGCGGCATGCTCACGCTCGGCCAGGGGGTCTTCTTCGGGCTCGGCGGCTACTCCATGGCCATGTACCTCAAGCTCACCGAGGCCGGCGGCGGGCTGCCCGACTTCATGGTCTGGAGCGGGGTGGAGAGCCTGCCCGCGCTGTGGGCGCCGTTCGCCAACCCCGTCTTCGCGCTGAGCATGGCGGTCATCGGGCCCGTGCTGCTGGCGCTGATCCTGGGCACGCTGGTGTTCAGGCAGCGCGTACGCGGGGCGTACTTCGCGATCCTCACCCAGGCGCTGGCCGCCGCGATGGTCATCCTGCTGGTCGGGCAGCAGGGGCTCACCGGCGGCACCAACGGCATGACCAACTTCTTCGAGCTGTTCGGGCAGGACCTGGCCGAGGACTCCACGCAGCGCGGCCTCTACCTGGTGGTGGCCGTCGTCCTCGGGGTGCTCTACCTGGCCACCCGGCAGCTCGTGAACAGCCGGTACGGTCGCCTGCTGGCCGCCGTACGCGACGGCGAGGACCGGGTGCGCTTCCTCGGCTACGACCCGGCCTTGGTCAAGACCGTCACCTTCGCCGCCTCCGCGGGCATGGCCGGGCTGGCGGGGGCGCTGTTCGTCCCCGTCGTCGGCATCATCTCGCCCGCGTTGCTCGGCGTCGTGCCCTCGCTGGAGCTGGTCGTCGCGGTGGCGGTGGGCGGGCGGCACGTACTGGCCGGGGCCGTGCTGGGGGCCGTCGTCATGGCCTACGCCAAGACGGCCTTCAGCGAGCAGTTCGCCGACGGCTGGCTCTACCTGCAAGGAGCCCTGTTCATCCTGGTCATGACGCTTGCCCCGAAGGGCGTCGCGGGCATCCTGGGGAGGTTGCGCCATGCTCGAACTCCGTGACGTCCAGGTCGTGTTCGACGGCTTCCGCGCGCTCGACGGCGTCGACCTGACCGTCCCCGAGGGGGAGCTGCGCTTCCTCATCGGGCCCAACGGCGCCGGTAAGACCACGCTCATCGACGTGATCACCGGGCTGACCCGGCCGGCGGCGGGCAGCGTGCGGTTCGGCGGCCAGGACCTGGTCGGGCGGAAGGAGCACCAGATCGTCCGGATGGGCGTCGGCCGCACGTTCCAGACGTCCGTGGTGTTCGAGGCGCTCACCGTGATCGAGAACCTCGACCTGGCCGCGAGCTTCCGCAAGCCGCTGTGGTCGCTGGCCAGGCGGCGCAGGGGCGTCTCGGAGGCCGTCGAGGAGGCCCTGGCCAGGACGGGGCTGGAAGAACTCGCCGAGCGTTCGGCCGGCGTTCTCTCGCACGGCCAGCGCCAGTGGCTCGAGATCGGGATGCTGCTGGCGCAGCGGCCGAGACTGCTGCTCCTGGACGAGCCGGTGGCGGGCATGTCCAAGGACGAACGCGAGCGCACGGGCGAGCTGCTCACGCGGATCGCCGACGATCACACGGTGGTCGTGGTCGAGCACGACATGGAGTTCCTGCGGCGGCACGCCTCCGCGGTCACCGTGTTGCACGAGGGCAGGGTGCTCGTGGAGGGGTCGGTCGACCAGATCAGCGCCGACCCCCGGGTGCAGGAGGTCTATCTGGGGAGGAGGACCGGCGATGCTGTCGGTAACCGGCCTTGAGTCGGGGTACGGGAGGGCGCGCGTCCTGTTCGGGGTCTCGGTGGAGGTGGGGCACGGGCAGCTCGTGTGCGTCATGGGACGCAACGGCGTCGGCAAGACCACGCTGCTCAACACGGTCATGGGGGTGCTGCCCGCCACCGCGGGCACGGTGACGTTCGACGGCCGCGACGTCACCCGGCTCAAGCCGCACGAGCGCGTACGCCTCGGCATGGGCTACGTGCCCCAGGGCCACCAGTGTTTCCCGCAGCTCTCGGTCCTGGGCAACCTGCTGGTGACCGCCGAGGCCGCCAAGCAGCCCAGAGACGTCATAGACGAGGCCCTGGAGCTTTTCCCCGCGCTCAAGCCGCTGCTCAAGCGCAGTGCCGGGCACCTGTCGGGCGGCCAGCAGCAGCAGCTCGCCATGGCGCGCGCCCTGGTGACCCGGCCCAGGATGCTCATACTCGACGAGCCCACCGAGGGCATCCAGCCGTCGATCATCCTGGAGATCGAGGCGGCCATCGAGCGGCTGCACGCCTCGGGGCTGGCCGTGCTGCTGGTGGAGCAGTACCTGGACCTCGCGCTGCGGCTGGCCGACACGTTCGTGATCCTCGACGGCGGGCACGTCGTGCGCTCGGGGACGGCCGAGGACCTGCACCGGGAGGACGTCCAGCGGCTGCTGGCCGTGTGAGCCGCCCCCGCCGCGCTCCGGCCGGGCCGATGGCGGGGGTCACGCGGTCCAGGCCCTGGCCGTCCTGACGATCTCCTCCAGGTGGCCGCTGTGGGCGCCGTGCCAGTAGACCTGGCCGCAGACGGCGCAGCGGCCGTAGACGTCGTAGCTGCGCCGGGTGCCCGCCGCCAGCAACGGCTCGACCTCGCCCTTCCGCACCGCCAGCAGCTCGCCGTTGCAGGCCGTGCACCGGGTCCACGGGCGCAGCGGCGGGGCGAAGCGTTCGAGCAGGTCGCGGAGCTGGTCGGTGGGGGCGGAGCCGCGGACGTAGGCGCCCAGCCACAGCGCGCGGCGGCGCAGCAGGCCGCGGTCCTGCGTGAGCAGCACACGCCGCTCCTCGTTGGCCTGCACCACCAGCGCCGGGTCGTCCATGTCGTTGTGGTAGGCGGCGTCGATGCCCAGCAGGCGCAGCCGCCGCGCCAGCGTGCCCAGGTGCACGTCCAGCAGGAAACGCGGCTCCTCGGGCAGTTGCTGCGGACGCGGCACCGGGTGCACGTCGACCACGTCGCCCGGTACGAGCTGGTGCGCGGGCGGCACGCCCCGGCCGTTGACCACCATGGGACCCACCTCCGTGAGCGGCACGCCGAGCGACTCGACGTGGTGCCCGAGCGTGGAGGTGCCGTCGGGGGTCACCTCCTGCCACTCCTGGCGGCGGGCCACGGGCAGGAACATCCTCAGCTCTGGGGAGATGCGCAGGCGGGCGATGGTCGGCACATTGTCCATTCTGCTCCACGGGATAGCGTGAGTTCATGTCGATATCCCGCCGCGCGTTCCTGGGGCTGGCCGTGTTCGCGGCCGGTTGCTCGGGCGGCGGCGCGGCCTGGCCGGAGCTGCGGCTGGCGACCGGTCTGGCGGGCGGCCCGTACGGGCAGCTCGGCGACCGGCTGGCCGGGGAGCTGCGGCGCGACGGGCTGGGCGTGCGCGTGCTGGGCACCGCCGCCAGCGTCCAGAACCTGACCATGATGACCGACGGGCGGGCCGACGTGGGGTTCGCGCTGGCCGACAGCGCCGACGACGCGGTCCGCGTACGCCACCAGCCCGTCTCCGCCCTGGCCCGCATGTACATGAACTACGTGCACCTCGTCGTCGCCGCCGACTCGGCGATCATCGGGGTGGGGGAGCTGGCCGGGCGGGCCGTCTCCGTCGGCCTGGAGGGGTCGGGCACCGCGGTGACCGCCACCCGCGTGCTGGCCGCCGCCGGGCTGGAGCGGCCGCCCGAGATCTCCCGGCTGGGGCTGGACCCGTCCATCCAGGCGTTGCGGAGCGGGCGGGTCGAGGCGTTCTTCTGGTCGGGCGGCGTGCCCACGCCCGCGCTGGCGGCGCTCGGCGGCATCCGGCTGTTGCCGCTGGAGCCGCTGGTGCCGGTGTTGCGCCGGGGGTACGGCCCCGTGTACGAGCACGCCTCCGTCCCGGCGGGCGCGTACGGCGGCGCGAAGCCCGTCCCCACCGTCGGAACGCCCAGCTACCTGATGTGCCGGACGTCCCTGCCGGCCGACCTGGCGTACACGATCACCGAGACGCTGTTCCTGGCCCGCGACCGGCTCCAGGCGCCGTCGGCCCCCGGCGGGCGGCTCGACAGGCGGTACGCCATCGGCACCGGGGTCGTGCCCCTGCACCCGGGAGCCGCCCACTACTACCGGTCCGTCTACGGCTGAGGCTGCTTCGGCGGGTGCGCCGGGTCGTGGCCGGGGAGGCGCAGCTCGACCGTCAGGCCGTGCGGCGCGGCCGGGAGCAGGCGGAGCGCGGCGCCGGACGCGTCGGCGAGCTCGGCGGCGATGGCCAGGCCCAGGCCGCTGCCCGGCACGTTCGCGTGGGCGCCGGAGCGCCAGAACCGGCCCGGCGCCTGCGCCCGCTCCTCCTCGCTCAGGCCGGGCCCGTCGTCCGCCACGCGCAGCACGCCGTCCGCCAGCGTGACGGTCACCGTGCCGCCCTCGGGGACGAACTTCTGGGCGTTGTCCAGGGCGATGTCCGCGATCCTGGCCGCCGCCTCCGGCACGAGGGCGGGTTCGGGCAGGTCGGCCACCAGGCGTACGCCCTTGGCCGCGTACACCTCCCGCCAGGCCGCCAGCCGCGTCCCCAGCTCGGCCTCCCTGCCCTCGACGCCCGCGCCCACCTCCACCCTGGCCAGCGTCAGCAGGTCCTCCACCAGCAGCGCCAGCCGGTCCAGTTCGGCCATCGCCTCCTCGAACTCGGCCGTCCCCTCGCGCCGCAGATGCGGCTCCAGGTTCTCCAGCCGCAGCCCGAGCACGGTCAGCGGGGTACGCAGCTCGTGGGAGGCGTCGGCCACGAACGCCCGCTGCCGCTCCATCGCGCCGGCGACCGCGTCGGCCATCGCGTTGAAGCGTTCCTCCAGTCGCCGCAGCTCCGAGGGGCCGACGCCGGGGTGCGCCCGCGCGTCCAGCCTGCCCTGCGCGATGGCCCGCGTGGTGCGGTCGAGCTCGGTGACCGGCCGCAGGATCCAGCGGGCCAGCCCGCGGGCCGCCAGCACGGAGTAGGCCAGCGCGACCATCGCGCCGAGCGCCAGCCCGCCCCACACCAGCGAGACGTCCAGCCGGGCCCGGTCGGTCGGGGCCTGCAGCAGCACCACCCCGGACACCTGCGCGTCGCGTCCGGCCGGCTCGGCCAGCAGCACCGTGGCCGGGCCGAACGGGCTGACCGTGGGCAGGTCCTCGGTCGTGCGGCCGGACAGCGCCAGCCGCACCGCCTCGCGGTCGTCGGCCTCGAAGCGCCCCGCGGTGAGCACGACGGAGCCGTCGCGGTCGCGGACGCGCACGGCCGCGCCGTACAGGTCGGCGTAGCGGTCGACCTCGGAGACCAGGCCCGCGTGGTCGTCGTCGCGGGCCGCCTGGTCGGCCAGCTCCGCGAAGCGGGTGGCGTCGGCGCGGCGGTCGAGCAGCAGCCGGTTCGTCCGGTGCGAGGCGTACGCCAGCCCCAGCGGCACCGCCAGCGCCGCGACCAGGAACACGATCAGCGTCGTGAACGTGATCACCAGCCGCGAGTTCACGCCGTCGAGCCCAGCCGGTAGCCGGTCCCGCGCAGCGTCTCCACCAGGCCGGGCCGGCCGGTCTTGGAGCGCAGGTTGGCCACGTGCACGTCCAGCGAGCGCGAGGCCGACAGCAGCGGGTCGCCCCAGACCTCGTCGAGGATCTCCTCCCTGCCGCGCACCACGCCCGGCTCGCGCGCCAGCAGCGCCAGCAGGTCGAACTCGCGCCGGGTCAGCGTCACCGGCTCCCCGGCCACCGTGACCTGCCGGGACTCCAGGTCGATGCGCACGTCGCCGACGCTCACCACGTCGTCGCGGGGCGGGCGCGGACGCGTGCCGCGCCGTACGACCGCCTCCATGCGGGCCATCAGCTCGACCGTGCGGAACGGCTTGACCAGGAAGTCGTCGGCCCCCGACCGCAGGCCGCGCAGCACCTCGCGCTCCTCGGTACGGGCCGTGACCACGATCAGCGGCACCGCCGACACCCGCCGCAGGCGGCGCAGCACGTCGAGCCCGTCCATGTCGGGCAGCCCCAGGTCCAGCAGGACGAAGTCGACGCCCCCCGCCAGGCGGAGGACGTCGACGGCCAGGCCCGTCCTGGCGACCTGGTGGCCGTGCCGGGCGAGGGCCGTGGTGAGCGCCGAGGCGAGCCGATCGTCGTCCTCGACCAGGAGAACGCGCATGTCGCCAGGTTAGACGCGCGACGGCAGCGATGCCTCCGTGGCCTGCTCGGCCCGGGAGAGCGCGGCGTCCCTGGTCTCGCGCATGGTGAGGTAGACGACGAGGGACACGGCGGCGAGACCGGAGACGTACCAGAAGAAGCCCGACTCGATGCCGTTGTCCTTGAACCACAGCGCCACGTACTCGGCGGTGCCGCCGAACAGGGCGTTCGCGATCGCGTAGGGGAGGGCCACGCCGAGCGCGCGTACGTTGGTCGGGAACAACTCGGCCTTCACCACGGCGTTGATCGAGGTGTAGCCGGTGACGATGAGCAGCCCGGCGAGCGAGAGCACCAGCGCGCCGCCGAAGCCGCCGACCCCGCCGAGCGCGGTCATGAGCGGCACCGTGCCCACCATCGAC
This sequence comes from Nonomuraea antimicrobica, assembly GCF_039536965.1. Lineage (NCBI taxonomy): Bacteria > Bacillati > Actinomycetota > Actinomycetes > Streptosporangiales > Streptosporangiaceae > Nonomuraea > Nonomuraea antimicrobica. Next base: position 136,424 of record NZ_BAAAZP010000187.1, read on the forward strand.
CCGATCCCGAACGTGATCAGCAACGGCCTGCGCCCGATCCGGTCCGACAGCGCCCCCGCCGCCGGTTGCAGGCACATGAAGACGAACAACGCACAGAAGCTCACCAGCGTGGCCGTCTCCTTGGGCAGGCCGGCCGTGTTCGACAGGTATTTCGTGAGGTAGGTCGTGTAGGTGTAGTACGCGACCGTGCCGCCCATCGTCAGCGCGATGACCAGCAGCGCCTCCCTCTTGTGGGTGAGCAACTGCGCGATCGTGCCGCGGTCGGCCTGCTTGACCTCGCGCTCCTCCTCGTCGTACGCCTCCGTCTCCAGGAGGCTGCGGCGCAGGTAGAACACGACCGCGGCGGCCGCGGCGCCGACCACGAACGGGATGCGCCAGCCGTAGGAGTTCAGGGCCTCCTGGGTCATCGTGTTCTGCAGGACGATCTGCAGGCCGAGGCCGACGAGTTGGCCGGCGGTCATGGAGACGTACTGGAAGCTGGAGGCGAAGCCGCGTCGGCCGCGCGGTGTGGCCTCGGTGAGGTACGTGGCGCTGGCCGCGTACTCGCCGCCCACCGACAGACCCTGCAGCAGGCGGGCCACCACCAGCACCAGGACGCCGAAGTAGCCGACGGCCTCATAGGTCGGCGCGATGGCGATCAGCAGGGCGCTGGCCGACATGAGCGTGACGGTGAGCGTGAGCGCCGCCTTGCGGCCCTTCCTGTCGGCGTAGCGGCCGAGCAGCCAGCCGCCGAGCGGGCGCATGAAGAAGCCGACGGCGAAGATGGCGGCCGTGTTGAGCAGCTTGGCCGTGTCGTTGCCCTCGGGGAAGAAGGAGGCGGCGAAGTAGACGGCGAAGCTGCTGTAGACGAACCAGTCGTACCACTCGACCAGATTGCCGACGGAACCGCCGAGCACGGCCTTCCACGGCACGCGTGCCTTGCTCACGAAGAACCTCCTGGAGGGCTCCTGGGGGGTAGTTGCTGGTCAGAGCCTCGTGTCAGAAGGATGTTCGGGCAAGGGAGGCGGTGTCAGATCTAACGTCCGCTTAACATGATTTCTTACGCACGCTTAACGCCACCGCAACGGCAGGCTGCCATCCTGCGGCCCTTACGAGCCCGTGGGGGCCCGGCGGGGAGTCAGAGCGCCAGCCGCCACTCGCTCCACTCGTCGAAGAGCTCGAAGCCCATCGCCTCGTTGATGGCCAGCATGTGGGCGTTGGAGGTGGCGTTCCAGGTGATGACGCGTTCGAGGTGGGGCTCGTGCTCGCGCAGCCACAGCAGGTTGGCGACCTTGAGGAGCAGCCCCAGGCGGTGGCCGCGGTGCTCGCGCAGCACGGCCGTGTCGGCCTGGTGACCCCAGCCGTCGGAACGGTCGGCGTCGAGGAGGATGCGCGTGTAGCCGGCGGGGGCCCCGTCGGACGAGCGCCTGGCGATCATGGTGTAGCAGGTGAGGCGGGTGAGCGGGAGGGACTCTTCGCGGGCCCGCAGGCGGTCGACGGAGAACCGCATGTCCTCGATGTCGGCGTCGCGCGGGGCGTCGTTCATGCCGTCCATGAGTGTGGCCAGGTCGCCCAGCAGCTCCTCGGGGCCCGCCGGGCCGATCCAGCGCTCCAGGTGGTAGCCGTCCACCTCGGGGCGCAGGCGTTCGAGCGCGGCCCAGTCGGCCGTACGCAGGTCGAGCGTGCGGCGGGCCTGTGCGAGCGCGACCGTCATCCCGCGCGCGGCGGCGAAGCGCGCGGCCGAACTGCCCGCGAGCGCCTCACCCAGCAGCAGCGTACGGCCGTGCGCGCGCAGGCGCTCGACCGCGTGGCCGAACAACGCCTTACCGAGGCCCCGGCCCCGCCGCTCGGGCCGCACCACGAGGGGGAACAGCCAGCCCATGTGCGTGTTGTCGTGCTGGGACAGCGCCAGCGCGTAGCCGCCCATGACCTTGCCGCCCTCGGTCGCCACCCACGCCTCCGCGCGCTCGCCCGGCCCGCCCGTCGTGACCAGGTAGGAGAACCAGGGCAGGGAGACCATGGGGCCCGCGTCCTCGGCGCTGCCCGTCACGAACGCGTCGTGCAGGCCCGTGACCAGGTCACCGGGGTCGTCGAGGTCGATCGGCAGGATCCGCATGGGGCCAGCAAAACGCAGGCGCGCCCGCCTCCGCCACCGAATATCGACCCACCTCATCGGCCCCAGCCCGGCAGCCCCGGCTCATCGGCCCCAACTCGGCGGCTCCGGCTCATCAGCCCCGGCTCATCGGCACGGGCGCGCGCTCACTGCCGGTAGTTCGCCACCTCGGTGGCCGGGCGGGCGGCGGCGCCGTCGGGGTCCTCGCCCGCGCCGCGCCTGGCCCTGCGCTGCCGCAGCAGATCCCAGCACTGGTCGAGCGCAGACTCCAGCTCCTTGACGCGCGCGTGCTCCTCGTCGGTGGTGACCTGGCCCGCGGAGAGCCGGTCACGCAGCTCGCGCTCCTCGGTGACCAGAGCGCTGATCGTGGTGAGAATCTCGTCGTCTCGCATGCCCTCGACTCTAATCACCGCCAGGAAGCACCCGGCGATCTCCGCCGGTGCCTCCGCGATGAGCAGCGGTTTCTCAAGATTCGAGATGTTGCACGGTTCACTCCGAGACGTCTGGTAGCGTTCATGGCATGCTGCGCGGGCTGCTTCTTAGCTGCCGCGGCGGGGGCCTTTAAGGCCGGCTCCCTCGCCGCGGAGCGAGCCATGCGCGTCGGCCGCTTCCTTTCTGAGACCGACGAGGAGCACCAGCCATGACCGCCCAGCAGCCCAGCCCCATGCCGATCCATCGCTACCAGCCGTTCGAGCCCGTCCGGCTGACCGACCGCACCTGGCCCGACAAGGTCATCACCAAGGCGCCGCGCTGGTGCGCGGTCGACCTGCGCGACGGCAACCAGGCCCTGATCGACCCGATGGACTCCCACCGCAAGCTCCAGATGTTCGAGCTGCTGGTACGCATGGGCTACAAGGAGATCGAGGTGGGCTTCCCGGCCGCCTCGCAGACCGACTTCGACTTCGTTCGGCAGATCATCGAGGAAGACCGCATCCCCGGCGACGTGGTCATCCAGGTGCTGACGCAGGCCAGGCCCGAGCTGATCGAGCGTACCTTCGAGGCCATCGAGGGCGCCGGGCGGGCCATCGTCCACCTGTACAACTCGACCTCCACCCTGCAGCGCCGCGTCGTCTTCGGCCAGGACAAAGAGGGCATCACCGCCATCGCGGTCGAGGGTGCCAAACTGGTCAAGAAGCTGGCCGACGCCACCGACGTCGACGTGTACTTCCAATACTCACCCGAGTCGTTCACCGGCACCGAGCTGGAATACGCCGTCGAGATCTGCGACGCCGTCAACGACGTGTGGCAGCCCACCCCCGACCGCAAGGTCATCATCAACCTGCCCGCCACGGTCGAGATGGCCACCCCCAACGTCTACGCCGACCAGATCGAGTGGATGCACCGCCACCTCAGCCGCCGCGACTCGATCGTGCTGTCGCTGCACCCGCACAACGACCGGGGCACCGCCGTGGCCGCCGCCGAGCTGGGCTACCTGGCCGGCGCCGACCGCATCGAGGGCTGCCTGTTCGGCAACGGCGAGCGCACCGGCAACGTCTGCCTGGTCACCCTGGGCATGAACCTGTTCTCGCAGGGCGTCGACCCCGAGATCGACTTCAGCGACATCGACGAGATCCGCCGGATCACCGAATACTGCAACCAGTTGCCCGTGCACCCGCGCCACCCGTGGGGCGGCGAGCTGGTCTACACCGCCTTCTCCGGCTCCCACCAAGACGCGATCAAGAAGGGCTTCGAGCACCTCGACCGCGACGCGGCCGCCGCGGGCGTGCCGGTCGACGAGTTCTCCTGGGCGGTGCCCTACCTGCCCATCGACCCGAAGGACATCGGGCGCTCGTACGAGGCCGTCATCCGGGTCAACAGCCAGTCCGGCAAGGGCGGGGTGGCCTACATCATGAAGGCCGACCACCAGCTCGACCTGCCGCGGCGGCTGCAGATCGAGTTCTCCAAGGTCGTGCAGGCGCGTACCGACAGCGAGGGCGGCGAGATCAGCCCCGCGGCGATGTTCGAGATCTTCCGCGACGAATACCTGCCCAACCCGGCCAGGCGCTGGGGCCGTCTCAGCCTGATGGCCCACCGCCACGAGTCGACCGTCGACGACAAAGACCGCATCAGCGCCGACGTACGCCTCGACGGTGAGATCCGGGAGATCTCCGGCACCGGCAACGGCCCGATCTCGGCCTTCATCGACGCCATCGCGGGGGTCGGCATCCAGGTGCGGGTGCTCGACTACGTGGAGCACGCGATGAGCGCGGGCACCGACGCCAAGGCCGCCTCCTACCTGGAGTGCGAGGCCAACGGGCAGGTGCTGTGGGGCGTGGGCGTCGACGCCAACACCACCACGGCCTCACTCAAGGCCATCATCTCCGCGGTCAACCGCGCCTCACGCTGACGCGGTGACGCAGTGACGCGGTGACGCGGTGACGGACTGACCGCGCTGACCACAGGTGAGGGCGAGAGGGGGCGCGGCCTGCCACAGGCCGTGCCCCTTACGCGAGGCTGAGCCGGTCCAGGGCGGCCCCTTACGCGAGGTTGAGCCGGCCCAGGGCGGCCCGTTACGCGAGGCTGAGCCGGTCCAGCGCGGCCCCTTACGCGAGGCTGAGCTGGCCCAGCGCGGTGCGGCCCTGCCTGAGCGCGCTCCTCGCGACCAGTGTCGCCATCCCGATGCTGACCAGCGCGCTGGCCGCCATCGCCACCAGGAACCCAAGTGACGCCTGCGCCAGGCCCATGGCCAGCAGCGCGGCCACGGCCAGCCAGCCGAGCGCGTTCAGGATGGCGGCCACCGCGAGCGTGCTGCCGCTCCCGCGTACGTCGGGCCCGAGCGTGGGGGCGCGGGCCGCGATCGAGGGCAGCGGCAGCACCAGCGCCAGCACGAGCGGCGCCATGAAGCCGCCGAGCATCGCGTGGCCCAGCGGCCCGACGGGGGCTCCGCTGTCGGCGAAGGCCATCCGGTAGAACAGGTCGCAGACCAGCCACACCGGCAGGGCGAGGACCGGGGCGCTCATGACCACCCCTCGCGCGGTGCGGCGCGTGACGGCGCCGGCGGACGGCCGTCCCAGGGCGCCGAACGAGCTGATCAGCAGCGACATCACCGACAGCACGCCTGTCGCGGCCGCCGCGACAAACAGTGACGTCGCCGTCCTGGCCACGTGTTCGGCGGTCGTCCCCAGACCGGCGGCCTGAGCCCAGACGCCGTGGAGGCTGGGCACGTCGCGTACGCCGGGGTTCCACAGGGTGAGCAGCCCGTAGGCGGCGACGGGCAGCAGGAGCGCGAGCGGGATCCGGATCCTGAGAGGCTCGGCCCCGGGGATGCGCCTGCGGTGCAGCCAGGCGTCGGCGGCGCCGGCGACCAGGTCGAGCACCGTGCGTACGCGGACCGGCCGGGCGGCGACCAGATCGGCCACCTCGTCGGCGTAGCGCCGCCGCCACGGCTTCGGGTAGAGCCTCAGCACGGCCCGTGCCATCGCCCGCATCATGCCTGCCCCCATACCACGCGCCTGTTGCCCGCCTGCTCGACCCGGCGCAGTGTGGCGAGCTGCTCGCGCAGCGCGTCGCGCCCGCTCTCGGTGATCCGGTACGGCTTGCGCCGCTCGGCCGACCGCACCGCCTCGATCCAGCCGCGCTCCTCCAGCCGCATCAGCGCCCCGTAGAGGGTGCCCGGTTCCAGCGATGTGCCCGAGAACTCCTCGATGTCGCCGATCATGCGGTAGCCATGCTTCTGCCCCTCCGCGAGGCTGATGAGCACCAGCAGCGCCACGTCCGTGAAGCGGCCCAGCTCTTGTGTCCTGCGTGCCATGTATTCAGTAAAACTTAGTAAGTCTTACTGAGCAAGCCCCATGGTGTCCGCCATGAGCCGCATGGCGTGCTCGTACGCCGGGCGCCGGTCCTCGAAGACGTTGTTGAACTGGCCGAACACCTCGAAGCTGACCCATCCGTACAACGCGGTCCACGCCGAGAGGGCTCGCCAGACGATGGCCTCGGGCACCTCGGGCATGAGCGCGCTCAGATTGGCCGCTTTCGACTCCAGTTCGGGCGGGAGGTCGGCGTCGCGGGCGATCACCGCGCCCGCCCGCCAGGCGTCGGAGACGATGCGGCCCATCACGATGACGTCGCGTGAGCGGGCCTCGATGGTGTCCTCCGGCGCGTGGTAGCCGGGCACGGGGGAGCCGTAGATCAGCGCGTACTCGTGGGGGTTTGCCGCCGCCCAGTCGCGCACCGCGTGGCAGACGGCCAGCCAGCGGCGGCGGAAGCCCTCGCGGGGCTGGGCGGCCTCGGCGCGCTCGACGGCCTCGCCGAGCGCGTTGTAGCCGTCGATGATCAGCGCGGTGAGCAGGTCGTCCCGGCTCGGGAAGTAGCGGTAGATGGCCGAGGAGACCATGCCCATCTCGCGTGCCACGGCCCGCAGCGACAGGCCGCCGGCTCCCTCGGTGGCGAGCTGGCGCCGCGCGATGTCGGTGATCTCCCTGGTGAGCTCGGCCCTGACGCGTTCTCTTGCGGTACGGCTGGCGGTCATGGGGAGCAGACTATCAGAGCGGTGCCAAAAAACGAGAGCAGTGCTCTTGACGAACACCGCTCTTTTGAGAGAGCATTGCTCTCGAAAGCGAACGCCTGACCCGGAGGCTCCGATGCTCGCCCTGGCCAAGAACTCCAACGCCCTGCTGATGTTCCTCCTGGAGCTCGGCGTGCTGGTCTCGGCGGGATACTGGGGCTTCACCGTCAGCCCGCACTGGGGGCTCAAGCTGCTGGCCGGGCTCGGCGGGCCGGCGCTCCTCGTGCTCGCGTGGGCCCTGTTCGGGGCGGGCGGCGGCGCCAACGCCACCTTCCCGCTGACCGGTCCGGCCCGTGCCGTGCTGGAGATCCTCTGGTTCGGCGGCGGCGCCCTGGCGCTCTACGCCTCGGGGCTGGTCACGTCCGCCGCGGTCTTCTCCGTGCTGTTCGTCGTCAACGCGGTTCTCCGCATCGTCTGGAACGAGGTTTGATCATGGGTAAGCACGTCGTCGTGGGTTCCGGCCAGGTCGGCCGGCACGTGGCCGTCAAGCTGCTGGCGCGGGGCCATGAGGTGGTCGTCGTGACCAGGTCGGGCAGCGGCCCGGAAGGCGCGGTCAAGGTGGCCGCCGACGTCGCGGACCGGGCCCGGCTGACCGAGCTGTGCGCCGGGGCCGACGTCCTCTACAACTGCGTCAACCCGCAATACCACCGCTGGCTCACCGACTGGCCGCCGATGGCCGCCTCCTTCCTGGCCGCCGCCGAGGCGAGCGGCGCCGTGTACGCGATGCTCGGCAACCTCTACCCGTACGGCCCCGTCTCGGTCCCCATGACCGAGGATCTGCCGCTCGCCTCCCCCGACCCCAAGTTCCGGGTACGCACCACGATGTGGAACGACGCCCTGGCCGCCCACGAGGCAGGCCGCATCAGGGTCACCGAGGTCCGCGGCTCCGACTACTTCGGCCCCGGCGCCACCGACCAGGGCTACCTGGGTGACCGGTTCCTCTCGCCGCTCAAGGCGGGAAAGACGATCCCGCTGGTCTGGCCCGCCGACGTGCCGCACAGTTGGACGTACCTGCCCGACGTGGCCGACGCCCTGATCACGGCCGGTGGCGACGAGCGCGCCTGGGGCCGCCCCTGGCACGTGCCCACCGCCGAGCCGCTGACCCTGCGCCAGGTGGGGGAGCGCATGGCCGCGCTGCTGGGCCGGCCCGCGCCCCGCATGACCGCGATGCCGTGGCCGCTGATCAGGGTGGCCGGGCTGTTCTCGCCGATGATCGGCGAGCTGAAGCACACGCGCTACCAGTTCACCGCGCCGTTCGTGCTCGACTCCTCGGCCTTCCAGCGGACGTTCGGTGTCGCGCCCACGCCGATCGACGAAGCGCTCAAGGCTACGCTCGACGGGTGAAGATAGCCATGATCGGCCTCGGCGACATCGCGGAGAAGGCGTACCTGCCCGTGCTGGCCGCCCAGCCCGCCCTCGACCTGCACCTGTGCACCCGCAACGAGGCACGGCTGGACCGGCTCGGCGACACCTACCGGATCGCCGCCCGGTCCACGAGCCTCGACGAGGTGATCAAGGCCGGGGTCGACGCCGCGTTCGTGCACGCCGCCACCGACGCCCATCCCGAGCTGGTCGAGCCGCTGCTCAGCGCCGGGATCCACGTGTACGTCGACAAGCCGATCGCCTACACGCTGGCCGAGTCCGAGCGGCTCGTACGCCTGGCCAGAGACGTGGACAGGTCGCTGATGGTGGGGTTCAACCGCCGCCACGCCCCCGGCTACGCGGAGCTGGCCGCGCACCCCCGCCACCTCGTCGTCATGGAGAAGAACCGCCACAACCTGCCCGACTCCCCGCGCCGGGCCGTCTTCGACGACTTCATCCACGTGGCCGACACCCTCAGGTTCCTCGTCCCCGGCGAGGTCACCGGCACCACGATCAGGACCCGCGTCCGCGACGGCCTCATCGAGCACATCGTGCTGGAGCTGTCGGGCGACGGCTTCACCGCCATCGGGGTGATGAACCGGATGAGCGGCGCCGCCGAGGAGACCTGCGAGGTCATGGGCGACGGCGTCAAGCGGCGGGTGGTGAACCTCGGCGACGTCGTCGACTACCAGGGCGGCGAGCGCTTGGCCCGGCGGCCCGACTGGGTGCCGGTGGCCAGGCAGCGCGGGATCGAGCAGATCTGCCTGGAGTTCCTGGCCGCCGTCCGCGAGGGCCGCCGCGTCGACGCCGCCGACGCCCTGGCCACCCACGCGCTGTGCGAGGAAATCGTCAGGCGGACCGCCTGACCGCCTGACCACGGAAAGCGCCCAGCGAACGGCCTGGCCAGGAGAAGCGTCAGGACGACGGGGTGAGTTGCATCGCGCGGTCGGCCCTGGCCAGCAGACGCGAGAAGCTCCGGCCACCCAGCCGGGTCAGCACGGTGTACCCCTTGGCGTCGCTCAGCGGGCTGGACGACGACACGACCCCCGCCACCGCACCGCCGTACAGCGCGGGGCCGCCGCTGCCACCGGCGGCGGCGTGGCAGTTGTGGGTGACCATCACCCCCGGCCCTTCCGCGATGCCCTCGACCGTGTCGCCCAGGCACCGGTACATCGTCGTGCCCGGGTAGCCCTTGCCCGCCGGGTAGCCGAGCAGTTCGAGCCCGCGCAGCTCGGTCCCCCGGGTGGTGCTGAGCGTCCGCAGCCCGCGCCCGGTCACGGCCTCCAGCGGGCGCTTGCGGCGTACGACGCCGACCAGGCCCACGTCGTACGGCAGCAGGTCCGGCGAGTACGGCCGGGTGCGCCACCTGGCCGGCACCCACGTACGGACGACCGGCCAGACCCCCAGCCGGGGCCGCCCCTGGTCGAACCCCGGCAGGAACGCGAGGTGCTTGAGCAGCCGCCCGTCGTGGTAGAGGCAGTGCGCGGCCGTCAGCACGAGGCTGCGGGAACGCGAGCCGATCACCGTGCCGCCGCACAGGACGTCGGTCTTGGCGACCGGGTCGCGGCCGAGCAGCACCCCGGCCAGCCGCCGCGCCCCCGTGTAGGGACGCGGGACCGGCGCGTAGCCCAGGCGGTCGCCGTCAGGGGTGAGGATGCTGGGAGCGGGGACGTTGCGTTGCGCCACCTCGGTGACGGCAACTGGATCGAGCAGGACCAGAGACAGCACCAACCTGAGCACCCTCACACTCTATGGCGAAGATGATCAGTGCCTTGACCTGCGACATCAATGTTTACCCTAACTTGTGTACGCGGAACCCAGCGCGAGCGGCCGGGCGTGCGCCGACTCGTACACCGCCGTCGCTCCCAAACCGCGGGCCGACGGCGGTTCAGCCCTGACCGCGGTTCTTGGCGCTGTCCACCCAGATCAGCACCACCACCCCGGCCAGCGCCACGCCCAGGTAGGCGGGTACGGGCAGATCGACGAGCCGGTGCAGGAACCCCCATTCGCTGTCGAACCACACGCGGCCGGCGAAACCGGCGAGCCCCTGGATGACGGCGATCACGGCCACGAAGTTGATGAGACCTCTCATGGCTCCACGGTCGCGGCAGAGGGCCCGCCCAGGCATCGAACCTTGGGCGAGCCCTGTGCTACTAAAGTCGCGGCGCTACCTGAGCCGCGTTCACGGGTAGAGGCCGCGCGTCTGGTGCGCCTCGGCCACCCGGCCCACGCCGATGACGTGCGCGGCCTGGCGGAGCGTCAGGCCGCGGTCGGCGGCCGCCGAGGTGACCTCGGAGAAGGCGCCGAGCATCAGGTCGCGCAGCTTGAGCTCGACCTCCCCGGCGCTCCAGGACCAGGACTGCAGGTTCTGCACCCACTCCAGGTACGACACGACCACCCCGCCCGCGTTGGCCAGGATGTCGGGCACGACCGTCGTGCCGCCCGCGGCGAGGATCTCGTCGGCCTCGGGCGTGGTGGGGCCGTTGGCCCCCTCGACGATCAGGCGGGCGCGGATCCTCGGCGCGTTCGCCTCGGTGATCGCGCCCTCCAGCGCGGCCGGCACGAGCACGTCGACGTCCAGCTCGAACAGGTCGTCGTGGGACATCGCGTCGGCCTGCGGGAAGCCGAGCACGCCCCCGTACTCGGCGACCCAGGCGCGCAGCCGCGCGAGGTCGAGGCCCCCGGAGTTGTGGACGGCGCCGGTGGCGTCGGACACCGCCACCACCTTGCACCCGGCGTCGGACAGGTATTGCGCGGTCGGCGCGCCCACCTTGCCGAAGCCCTGCACGGCCACGGTCACGCCCTCGGGCGAGCGGCCGAGCGCGGCCAGCGTGGTGATCTGCACGCCGCGTGCGGTCGCGCCCGCGCGTCCGCGCGAGCCGCCCAGCGTCAACGGCTTGCCGGTGACCACCCCGGGCACCGAGTAGCCGGCGGAGACGCTGTAGGTGTCCATGATCCAGGCCATGGTCTGCTCGTCGGTGCCGACGTCGGGAGCCGGGATGTCCTTCTCCGGGCCGATCAGCGGCAGGATCTCGTTGACGTAGCGGCGGGTCAGCCGCTCCAGCTCGCGGGTGGTGAGCCCGGTCGGGTCCACGGCCACGCCGCCTTTGGCGCCGCCGTACGGGATGCCGACCAGTGCGCACTTCCACGTCATCCACATCGCGAGCGCGGTGACCTCGTGGATGTCGGTGGCGGGATGAAAACGGAGCCCGCCCTTGGCCGGGCCGCGTGAGACGTTGTGCTGGACCCGGAAACCCTGGACGACGTCCAGGGTGCCGTCCTCGCGCCGCACCGGGACCGAGACGGTCAGCGAGCGGCGTGGTGTGGCCAGCATCGTACGGAGCCCGTCGTCGAGCCCGAGCTGCCCGGCGGCCTGGTCGAGATGGTGGAGCGCGGAGTCGAGGGCCTGACGGCCCGGGGTGATCAGGGCCGGCGTCTTTGACGGCACCATGATGCTCATGGCAGGAATTCCTCCTGGTATGTACGCCCTTTTTGCGGAAAAAGCGCCATTGCCTTCCCCGTTTGGGCGTTGTTGTCACGATCATCGTAAGGCGGGAGGTTTGGCCTTGCCTAGTTCTTGGTAGAAATCCCAGCCGGTGATCGGGTGCTGTGGACCGTGCCACTCTGGCAGGCTTGCCGGCGATAGTGTGCCGAATCGTCGAATCGGAGGTTGGAGAAATTGCCCGCACTCGTGGTGGGGCCCATGCTGCGACATGTCGACACTGACAGCGCCTCGATCTGGGTGGAGACCGCCGACCCTTGCACGGTCGCCGTCGAGGCGGACGGCAGGACTTACCGGTCGCCTACCTTCACCGTGCACGGTCACCACTACGCGATCGTGGATCTCGTTGCGTTGTCCCAGGATATCGCGTCGTATTCGGTGCGGCTCGACGGGGAGCGGGTATGGCCGCTCGCGGGTCGCCCGCCGAGCCGGATCCGGCTGCTGCCCGCCGAAGGGGCCAGGCGGCTGGCGTTCGGCTCGTGCCGGACGAGCGTCCCGCACGACGCCGCCCACGTACGCACGCACGGCGACGACGTCCTGCGCGCCTTCGGCGAGCACCTCGTGGCGGCGGGCGAGGACGAGTGGCCCGACCTGCTGCTGCTCCTCGGCGACCAGGTCTACGCCGACAACCCCTCGCCCGAGATGCTGGCCTACATCCGCTCCCGCAGGAACAGCGAGCCGCAGGGGGAGATCGCCGACTTCGAGGAGTACGCCGAGCTCTACCGCCAGGCGTGGACCGAGACCGAGATCCGCTGGCTGCTGTCCACCGTGCCGACCGCGATGATCTTCGACGACCACGACCTGCGCGACGACTGGAACACCTCGCAGCCCTGGCGCGAGCAGATGGCCGAGACCCCGTGGTGGCCCCGCCGGGTGGTGGCGGGGCTGGGGGCGTACTGGATCTACCAGCATCTCGGCAACCTCTCGCCGGCCGAGCGCGCCGACGACCCGCTGCTGGCCAAGCTGATGGCGGGCGACGGCGGGGCGGCGCTCGACGCGTTCGCCGAGCGGGCCGACGCCGAGCCGAGCAGCAACCGCTGGAGCTACGCCCGCGACCTCGGCCCCACCCGCCTGATCATGGTGGACACCCGGTGCGCCCGGCAGCTCACCCCCGGCGACCGCCGCATGCTCGACCCGGGGGAGTGGGCCTGGCTGGAGGAGCAGGTCCGACGGCCGGCCGAGCGGCTGGTCATCGGCTCGTCGATCCCGTTCCTGCTGCCCGAGGGCGTGCACGGCGTACAGAACTGGAACGAGGCCCTGTGCGACGGCAGGTGGGGTCCACTGGTGCGGCGGTGGTCGGAGGCGTTCCGTCAGGCCATCGACCTGGAGCACTGGGCGGCCTTCCGGCGCTCGTTCGACGACCTGGCCCGGCTGTTGATCGGCCTGGGCAAGCCGGTGCTGATCCTCTCGGGCGACGTGCACTACTCCTACCTGGCCAAGGCCGACGGAGGGCAGGTCTACCAGATCGTCTGCTCGCCCATCCGCAACCCGCTCAGCCGCCTGCTGCGCTGGGCCAACGTCTTCACCCAGTTCTCGGTGGCGACGCTGATGGGCAGCCTGCTGGCGCGGCTGGCGGGGGTGCCGCGCCCGCCGTTCCGCTGGCGGATCACCAAGGGGCCCTGGTTCCAGAACGCGCTGGCCATCCTCACCCTGCCCGGCCGCGTCACCTGGTACGGCTCCACCGGGGAGGTCGTCAGGCCGATCGACTCGGCCGACCTAAGCTGACGCCCATGACATCTGACCGTTATGCCGCCGCCGTGCCCTTCTACGACCTGCAGCACGAGGACGGCCACGTGCCCGTGGTGCGCGAGCTGCTGCCCCCGCTGCTCACGGGCGTCGGGCGGAGCCTGGTCGAGCTGGGCGCGGGCACCGGCCTGATCACCGAGCTGATCGCCCGGGAGACGCCGGCCGAGATCTACGCCGTCGAGCCGTCGCTCGGCATGCGCTCGGTGCTGGTCTCCCGCCTGGCCGCGCTCGGCCCCGACGTCCTGCGCCGGGTGACCGTGTTGCCGTGCGGGGCCCTCGACGTGCGGGTGGACGAGCCGGTCGAGGCCGTCGTGATGATCTCGGTGCTGCAGAGCTTCGCCGCCGCCGAGCGGGCCGAGCTGTGGCGGGTGCTGGCCGGGCTGCTCGTGCCCGGCGGGCGGCTGGTGTTCAACTGGCGCGAGCGGGCCACGCCCGTGCCGGGCGGCCTCGCGGTCATGGACTCCTACCAGGTGGGCCGGCACACGTACGAGATCGCCGGGCAGGTGCTCGACGTGGCGGGGGAGAGCGTCAGCTCGCGCTTCGTCTATCGGGTCCTGCGGGGCGACGTGGTGGTCAGCGAGGACGAGGTGGCGGGCGTCAACCACTGGCCGGCGGGGGAGGTGCTCTCGTCCGAGCTGAAGGAGCACGGGTTCGTGCCGGGCGAGGCGCCCGAGGGCATGCACGTGTGGCTCCTGCCGGAGTAGCCGGAGCCGGGTGCGGGGAAGCGCGGTCTTCCGGCACGCGGTGACGCCTTCTGCCGCCCGGGTCCGGCAGGATGTCCACGGCCGGGCCCAGGCGGGCACAAGAGGGTCAGCGGGTCTTGAGCTCGTAGACCGCGTCGGCGAGCTGGTCGACGGCCCAGTTGAGGTCGTCCTCGGAGACGACGATGGGCGGCGCCAGCCGGATCGTGGACCCGTGGGTGTCCTTGGCCAGTACGCCGCGCTTCATCAGCGCCTTGGACACCTCGCGTCCGGTCGCCAGCGACGGATCGATGTCCACGCCCGCCCACAGCCCGCGCCCGCGCACCTCGACCACGCCCTTGCCGACCAGCTCGCGCAGCCGCGCGTGCAGCACCTCGCCCAGCTTGGCGGCCCTGGCCTGGAACTCGCCCGTGTTCAGGATCTCGATGACCGCGTTGGCCACGGCGCAGGCCAGCGGGTTGCCGCCGAACGTGGAGCCGTGCTGCCCCGGATGGATGATGCCGAGCACGTCACGGTTGGCCGCGATGGCCGACACCGGTACGACACCGCCCCCGAGCGCCTTGCCCAGCACGTAGATGTCCGGCACGACCCCTTCGTGGTCGCAGGCGAACGTCCGGCCCGTGCGCCCCAGCCCCGACTGGATCTCGTCGGCGATCATCAGGATGCCCTCGGCCGAGCACAGGTCCCGGATCTCGCTCAGGTAGCCGTCCGGCGGCACCAGCACCCCGGCCTCGCCCTGGATCGGCTCGACCAGCACGGCGACCGTGTTGGCGTCGACCGCCTGCCGGACGGCCTCGGCGGAGCCGTACGGGACGATCCGGAAGCCCGGCGTGTACGGGCCGAAGTCGTCGTGCGCCTCCGGGTCGGTGGAGAAGCTCACGATCGTCGTGGTACGGCCGTGGAAGTTGCCCTCCATCACGATGATCGTGGCCTGGCCGGGCTCGACGCCCTTGACCTCGTAGCCCCACTTGCGGGCGACCTTGATCGCGGTCTCGACGGCCTCGGCGCCGGTGTTCATGGGCAGGATCAGGTCCTTGCCCGTGAGGTCGCCCAGGCCGGCGCAGAACTGCGCGAACTGGTCGTGGTAGAAGGCCCGGCTGGTCAGGGTGAGCCGTTCGAGCTGCTCCTTCGCGGCTTCGATGATCTTCGGGTTGCCGTGGCCGAAGTTGAGCGAGGAGTAGCCGGCCAGGCAGTCCAGGTAGCGTCTGCCGTCGACGTCGGTGACCCAGGCCCCGTGGGCCTCGTGGATCACCACGGGCAGCGGATGGTAGTTGTGCGCGCTGCGGCGCTCACTCACTTCGATCAGCTCTGCGGTGGTGGTCATGATCAGTTCTCCCCCCTGATCTCCAGTGTGCAGCACTTGGGGCCTCCGCCTGCCTTGCGCAGTTCCGACAGGTCGACCGGGATCACCTCGTACCCACGACGCTTGAGCTCCAACTGGAGCGTGGACGCCTCGGCGTTGATGACCACGTTCGTGCCGTCGCTGACCGCGTTGAGCCCGAGCACCCCGGCGTCCTCGGCGGTGGCGAGCACCGCGTCCGGGAACATGCGGCGCAGCACCGCGAGGCTGCCGGGCGAGAAGGCGGCGGGGTAGTAGGCGACGTTGTGCCCGTCGAGCGGGAACAGCGCCGTGTCGAGGTGGTAGAAGCGCGGGTCGACCAGCGTCAGCGAGACGACCGGACGGCCCAGGTACTCCTGCGCCTCCTGGTGGGCGACCACGTCGGTGCGGAAGCCGGTGCCCGCCAGGACGACGTCGTCCAGCGTGAGGAAGTCGCCCTCGCCCTCGTTGACGTGGGACGGCTCCAGCACCGGGTATCCGCGCTCGGCGAACCAGCGCAGGTAGGCGGGCCCCTCGGGACCGCGCTGCGGGTAGGCGAAGCGGGCGCCGTAGACGCGCCCGCCCACGACCAGGGCGCCGTTCGCGGCGAAGACCATGTCGGGCAGCCCGTCGATCGGCTCGATGAGGCTCACCTCGTGCCCGAGCTCCTCGTACGCGGACTTCAGACCCTCCCACTGCCGGACCGCCAGGTCGCGGTCCGCCCCGGTCTCAGGATGCATCCACGGGTTGATCGCGTACTCGACCGTGAAGTAGTCCGGGCGGCACATGAGGAAGTGTTTGGGCATGCAACGCTCCATCGGGTCCTTAACCAGGGAAAATCCCCATTCGGGGAGACGAGGACAGCCTAGGAACGCATGATTCGGCAAGCCAAGGTCTTGACCTTGCGTGTTCGCGCGGATCTGTTGCGCCTTTCAGGCAGAGGTGCCCGATCCGTTGCGCGGCTCGGGCGGGGAGGCACCGGGAGGTGCGTCCACCAGCCTCGACAGCACGATGGAGCTCTTGGTCCGCACCACGAACGACTCCGCCGCGATGCGCTCGATCACCCGCTCGACATGGCGTACGTCCGTGGCCCTGATGTGCAGCAGCGCGTCCGCCTCGCCGGTGATCGTGGCCGCGCCCACCACCTCGGGGTATCTGGCCACGGCCAGCGCGATGTCCGACGGCTTGGTCTTGCCCTGGCAGAACAGCTCGACGTACGCCTCGGTCGTCCAGCCGAGCGCCCGCGGCGCCACCCGCGCGCTGAACCCGGTGATCGCCCCCGCCTCGCGCAGCCGGTCGACCCGCCGCTTGACCGCCGACGCGCTCAGCCCCACCTGGTGGCCGATGTCGGCATAGGTCTGGCGGGCGTCGTCGACGAGCGCTGCGATGATGTCACGATCGAGCCGGTCCAGTTCCACGCGCTCTGTATACCGCCTGGCCAGGCTGGCGCGCGACGAGCGGCACGCGGGAGACTGGGCGGCGTGACCGTGACCGGAGGGCATCCGCAGAAATGAGCAGCGCAGGCTTCCCCGAGGGCTTCGTATGGGGAGTGTCGACCTCGGCCTACCAGATCGAGGGAGCGACGTCCGCCGACGGCCGTCTGCCGTCCATCTGGGACACCTTCTCCGCCGACCGGGCGGAGGCGTGCGACCACTACCACCGCTACGCCGAAGACGTGCGGCTGATGAAGGACCTGGGGATGGCCGCCTACCGGTTCTCGGTGAGCTGGGCGCGCGTCTTCCCCCAGGGAGACGGCAAGCCGAACGCGGCCGGGCTCGACTTCTACGACCGGCTGCTGGACGAGCTGGGTGACGCGGGCATCACGCCGTACGCCACCCTCTACCACTGGGACCTGCCGCAGGCGCTCGAAGACCGGGGCGGCTGGCCCTCGCGCGACACGGCCCGGCACTTCGCCGACTACGCCGCCGCCGTGCACGAGCGGCTGGGCGACCGGGTGGACACCTGGTTCACGCTGAACGAGCCGTGGGTCGCGGCCTTCCTCGGCTACGGCTCCGGCAGTCACGCGCCTGGCCGTACGTCGGCCGCGGAGGCGTTCAGGAGCGCCCACCACATGCTGCTCGGCCACGGGCTGGCCACGCAGGCCCTGCGCGCGGCCGGGGCGGCCAGGGTCGGCGCGGTGCTCAACCTCTCCCCGGTCATGACGCCCGCCCAGGTCAGCGACTTCGACCGGCCGCTCTCGGACGAGGACGCCGAGGCCGTGCGCAGGATCGACGCGCTGGCCAACCGGCAGTTCCTGGAGCCGATGCTGCGCGGCTCCCACCCCGCCGAGCTGCTGCCGATCGTCGAGCGCAACGGCGGGCTCGGCCACGTGCGCGACGGCGACCTCCAGACCATCGCCCAGCCCCTCGACCTGCTCGGCGTCAACTACTACACGCCGCTGGTCGTCCAGGCGCAGCCGAGCGAGCTCGCCGACCCCGCCTGGCCGGGCAGCGAGGGTGTGCTGTTCTGCACCGTTCCCACGGCCGTCACCGCCATGGGCTGGCCGATCGTGCCGGGCGGCCTCTCCCTGCTCCTGCGGCGCCTCTCCCACGACCATCCCGACCTCGATCTGATGATCACCGAGAACGGCGCCGACTTCGTGGACGTGGTGACCGGCGACGACATTCACGACGTCGAGCGCATCAGCTTCATCGAGGAGCACCTGCGCGCCCTGCGCGCGGCCGTCGAGGAGGGCGCCCGGGTACGCGGCTACCTCGTCTGGACCCTGCTCGACAACCTCGAATGGTCCGACGGCTACCGGCGCAAGTTCGGCCTCGTGCACGTCGACTTCGCCACCCAGCGGCGGCGGCCCAAGGACAGCGCGCTGTGGTACCGCGACGTCATCCGCCGCAACGGCCTGGCCGAGACGCGACCCAGACGGCCCACGCTGGAGACGGTGGCCGCCCGCGCGGGCGTGTCCAGGGCCACGGTCTCGCGCGTCGTCAACGGCGAGTCGTCGGTCAGCCCCGAGGTCCGCGCCGGCGTGCTGCGGGCCGTCAACGAGCTGGGCTACGTGCCCAACGCCGCCGCGCGCAGCCTGGTGACCCGGCGCACGAACGCGATCGCGCTGGTCCTGTCGGTGCCCCGGCAGGGCGGCGACGCGCTGACCGCCGCCGTCGTCCAGTACGTCACGAGCCTGCTGGAGGGCGCGGGCAAGCAGATCACGCTCATGCTCGCCGACACGGCCGAGAGCCACCGGCGCATCGTCGCCCACGTGGAGGCCCGCCTGGTGGACGGGGTCGTGCTGCTGCCGCCCGACCGGGCCGACACGCTGGCCGAGCGGCTCTCGCGTACCGGGGTGCCGGTCGTGCTGCTGGGCAAGCCGGCGATCGCGTCGCTGGTGCCGTACGTGGACGTGGACAACGCCGCGGGCGCGGCGGCGGCCACCGAGCACCTGCTGGCGCTCGGACGCCGCCGTATCGGCATGGTGTGCGGGCCCATGGACCTGGTGACCGTACAGGACCGGCTGGCCGGGCATCGGGCCGCGCTCCAGAAGGCGGGGCTGACGCCGCACCTCGCCCTGGCCGGCGACCTCACCCGCGCCTCGGGCGCGGCGGCGACCCTGCGGCTCCTGTCGGACTCGCCGTCGCTCGACGCCGTCTTCGCCGCCACCGACCAGCTCGCCATCGGGGTTCTGCGGGCGGCGCGGGAGCTGGGGCGGCGGGTGCCGGAGGACCTGGCGGTCGTGGGCTTCGACGACGTGGACGCCGCCTCGGCCACCACGCCCGGTCTGACCACCGTCCGCGTCCCGGTCGCCGACCAGGCGCTGGCGCTGGCCCGGCTGCTGCTCTCACGCCTGGAGGGCCGCCACACCACCTCCGTCGTGCTGCCGGCCCGGCTCGTCGTGCGGGAGTCGGCCTAGGCTCGCGGTCTTCGCGCTTCGAGGTCAGAGCTGCTGCTCGAAGAGGCGGGGGAAGACCTTGGAGACCTTGGACAGCAGGTACTCGCCGTACGTGCCGGTGAAGTCGACCTGGCCGTCCCAGCGGCGGCCGGGGGCGTAGGGGAGGGGCGGCACCTCGCTGTCCCAGCCGGGGTCGAAGAAGAACGGGAAGCTGAGGCGCTCGTTGCCGCTGCGGTTGCGTACGCGGTGCGGTGTGGAGCGGTAGTGGCCGCCGGTGAGCTTGTCGAGCATGTCGCCGATGTTGCACACGAACGTGCCCTCCAGCGGGGGCGCCTCGACCCAACCCCGTCCGGTGTGCACCTGGAGCCCTCCGTTGTGGTCCTGGAGGAGCAGGGTGAGCAGCCCGTAGTCGGTGTGCTCGCCCACGCCCCAGGCGTCGGGGTCGTCGGGCGGGCCGGGTGGGTAATGAAATATCCGGAAAAGGATGGTCGGGTCGGCCGTGTATCCCGTACGGAAGTAGTCCTCCCCGAGCCCCAGGCTCAGCGCGATCCCGCCCATGACCGCCTGCGCGACCCCCGTCATCGTCCGGAGGTATTCCAGCACCGCCTCCCGCAGCTCGGGCACCTGGGCGGGGAACAGGTTCGGGCCGTGCAGCGGCCGCGGGCCCGGCGGCCGCTCGGCCCCGAAGTAGACGCCCTCCTTCAGGTCGGGCCGCCCGGAGGTCAGCTCGCCGCCCACCGGGAAGAAGCCGCGCCAGGCCCGGCCGCCACGCTTCATCGCGATCTCGTTCTTGACGGGCTCGGGAAGGGCGAAGAACCGCCTGCTCGCCGCGTCGAGCCGGTCGATCAGCGCGGGCGGCACGCCGTGGCCGCAGATGTAGAAGAAGCCGCTGTCGCGGCAGGCCGTCCCGATCGCCTCCGCGACATGCTGCTTTCCCGCGGAATCGGTGATCAGCGGCGACACGTCGATGACCGGCAGTTCGCTCACCCGCACCATTGTTCCTGAATTCGCCCGCGAATCCACGGCCCGCCGCACCCGCCAATCGCTCCGCCCGGGCTCCCGGGAGGCGGGGCCGCCCGGGAGCCCGTACGAGGGGTCAGGACGTCGCGAAGGTGAACCAGTTGACGTTGACGAAGTCGGACGGCTGGCCCGAGGAGAAGGTCAGGTACACCGTGTGCGTGCCCGTCACCCCCGAGACGTTCGCCGGCACGGTACGCCAGCTCTGCCATCCGCCCGTGTTGCCCACCGCGAAGTCGCCGATGGGCGTGGCCGTCGGGCTGTCGAGGCGTACCTGGACGAGCCCGCTCACCCCGGCCGCCGCCCCCGAGGCGATCCTGGCCCTGAACTGGGTGGCGGCCGTGGAGCCGAAGTTCACCCCGTCGTAGCGCAGCCAGTCGCTGTTGGTGATCGCCCCGACGTTCTGGCCCCCGCCCGAGTCCGTCGTGGTCTCCACGATCGTGCCCGACTGCGCCTGGTAGCGCTCGGCCTGGACGGTGGATCGGGCGTCGACGCCGCCGGGAGGGGTGGTGGGGTCGGTGCCGGCGCCGCTCTGCCATACCGCGACGTAGTCGACCACCATCGGCCGCCCCGGCACGGTCGCCGCCGTCGGCGTCGTCTGCCCGCTCACCCCGTTGGGGAACGCGCCCCCCATGGCCACGTTGAGCAGCAGGAAGTAGCCCGCGTGACCGGTCATATTAGCCCAGGTCGTCGCGTCGAACTGGGCCTGGCTGAGGCTGTGGAACTGCTGTCCGTCCACGTACCAGCGCAACTGGTTGGGGCTCACGCTGCGGTCCCACTCGAACCGGTAGGTGTGGAACGCCGACTGGCACGTCGATCCGGGGCACGCGCGGCTGGCGCCCAGGCCGTTGGTCTCGTTGCACGGCCCACCCGGGTTGACGCCGCAGTGCAGCACGCCCCAGACGGAGTCGATCCCGTTGACGTTCTCCATGACGTCGAACTCGCCGATGCCCGGCCAGTTCCAGTAGTTCCCCCGGTACGGCGCCCCCAGCGCCCAGAACGCCGGCCAGTAGCCCAGGGCGGCCGCGCCGGTCACGTTCGGCATCTGGAGCCGGCTCTCGATGCGCAGGACGCGCCCGTCGGCGGGCTTGAAGTCGGCCCGCCTGGTCTCGATGCGCGCCGAGGTCCATTCGCCGGACGAGCTGCGCAGGGGCGTGATGCGCAGGTTGCCGGCGCCGTCCTGGCTGAGGTTGGCGGTGCTGGAGGTGTAGTTCTGGATCTCGCCGGTGCCCCAGTTGGCCGGGCCGCCGGGGTAGGAGTGCCCGGTGTCGATGATCCAGTCGTTCGACGACGGCAGGGTGTTGGCCGCGCCGTTGAAGTCGTCCGACCAGACCAGTGACCAGCCCGACGGGGTGGGCGGGACGGAGGCCGAGGCGCTGACGGCCACCTGGACGAGCAGGCCGGTGAGTGCCGCGAGCACCGTGGCCAGCACCGCCAGGCGGCGCCGGTGCCTGATGGGTGTTGTCATCATCGCTCCATGGGGGGTGTGGAGGCAGAAGAGAGCGCTCTCTTAGGGCGATGTGAACACGGACCTTACCTTCTGTCAATGTCGTGCGTGACGCGGGCACCGGCCCATCGGGGAGACGGAGAGCGCTCTCGTGCGATGGCCTGGGCCAGGCGCGGGCACCTCGGAGAACACGCGCGGCGCCGCACACAGGTGCGGCGCCGCGGTGAGGCGAACGGGACGAAGCCGGGGCTCAGCCCTTCTCCGCCTCGCCCGTGGCCTGCTCGAGGGCGTCTTCAGGGGAGGCCTCCAGGTCCTGCTCGGCGTCGGCGCCCGCCTGGGCGGACGCCTTGTCCAGGCGCACCCAGCTCGTCACGCTCTCCACCGCGAACAGCACGAACAAGTACGCCGTCAGCACCGCCAGCACCGGCGTGACCACGCCGAACGCCGCACCGACACCGATGATCAGCAGCCGCAGCTCCCAGCCGAGCCCGGCGCGGAACACCCAGGCGGGCGGCCAGATGCTCTGGCGGGTGCGGTAGACGGTGTCGTAGGTGTGGTAGCCGACGACGTACACCAGCACGAACAGCAGCCACTTCGGCGCGTCGGCGGCCAGGCCGACCGCGATCACGGTGAAGAACTCCGCGGCGCGCAGCAGCGGCGGGGTGAGCCAGTCGAGGCGGCCCAGGTGGTTGCGCGGCGTCGTGGGCAGCACGAGCAGCAGCACGATCGCCACGGGCAGGAGGAGGATGGGGCCCGGCTCCAGCAGGCCGGCGACCGTGACGGCGACCACGGCGAGCAGGGCCACGAGAGTGGCGGGCAACGGGGGCAGGCCGGCGCCGAGCCGGCTCGACAGGGCGTTGGCCAGCGGGCCGTCGTCGCGGTAGGCGACGAGGCGGGCGGTCTGGATGCGGCGGCGCTCCTCGTCGGGATCCGGCGTGGGGGTGGCCGTGGTTCGGGGGTGGGTGATCATACGAGCGACCTCATGAGGCGTCCGGTGAGGGTGTAGGCGGCGGCGACGGAGCCCCAGATCACGAGGGTGATGAAGGTGATCCGGGCGTCGAAGAGTGCGGCGGTGATCGCGATGGCCGCGAAACGCTCGCCGATGGGGAAGACGATCATCTTACGCGCCCAGTGGACCGCACGGAACTTGCCGGCCTTCGTCCACATCTTGAGCAGGCCGCGCAGACCCTGGCTGCGCTCGACCTTGCGGCGGGTCAGGGCCTGGCGCAGCTCCCGGTCGTCGGGGGCGTCGAGCGGGATCGTGGGCAGCGGGGACGGAGGCTTGCGCCGGTTGGCGGCGCCGAAGGAGAAGTCGAGCAGGTGGCGTACGGACTGCAGGCCCAGCGCGGCCAGGGCCAGGATCCAGATCTCCTCGCCGTGGCCGGAGACCACCCAGCCGACCGCCAGCCCGGCGAAGACCACATATTCCTTGAACCGGTCGAACGTCGCGTCGAGCCACGCCCCCAGCACGCCGAACTTGCGGGCGTAGCGGGCGACCTGCCCGTCGACGCAGTCGAAGACGAAGGCGAAGTAGATCAGCGCGCCGCCGAGCACCATCCACGGGCGGTCACCGGTGGCGAAGCAGGCGGCCGCGGCCACGCCGAGCGCGATCGAGATCAGCGTCACCTGGTTGGGCGTCAGCCCGCGCCGGGCGGCCCAGCGGGCGATGTAGCGCGAGTAGGTGGAGACGAAGTAGGTGGTGAAGAAGCCGTCGGCGCCCTTGACCGCGTTGTTGAGCCGGGAACGGTCTTCGTCCATGCCGGCCATCTCGGCGCCGGCCTCGTTGACCTCCTCCTGGGTGGTGACCCGGCGGTAGAACAGGTCGCGGCGGCCCCGGATGCCGACCGACACGCCGTTGCGCACCAGGCCGAACACGATGAGCTGAATCAGGTCGTCGTCGTCGCCGAAGCGGTCGGCCATCGCGGCCAGCTCGCGGCAGGTCTGGGCCAGGACGGGCGCGTTGCGCGCGCTGATGTGCAGCGGGCCGAGCATCACGGCGTTGGGCCTGGTCACGGCGTGCGTCGCGGTGCCCACCGAGACCACCCGCGACTTGCCGATGCGGGCGCGCACGGGCAGGCCCTCGACGCGGTTGAGGCCGATCTCCGGGTCGGCCTCGTCGATGGGGATGCGGTCTTCTGGCCCGTTGTCGTCCGCTCCGACCCCGTCAGGGCCGTTGTCCTCCAGGCCGTTGTCCTCCGTCACCCCCACGCGCGGCTCTTTCGCGACGAGCGCCAGCGCGCCGCGCTTGGACTTGGTGATCTGGTAGATCAGCTCGTCGTGGACGACCGAGTTCTCCGGGATAATGAACAGGCTCTCCGTTGCGGACTCGGCGACGTCGGCCACGGCGCGCAGGGCTTCGGCCACGTCGTCGGCCTTGACCGTGGCGAAACGTGGATCCATCGAGGTGAGCTGGCTGCGCAGGCGTTCGGACACGGAGGGATTGCCGGAGAGCGCGGCCAGCCTCAGGCCGGTCGGAGAGATGTCGGGGCCGGGCGAGGCGCCCAGCAGGACCACGCGGGTCATGACTCCCTTTCGAGGCGGTAGCGGGGGGTTGAACAACGGGTAATGCGGGGACAGACGTCAAAGTCTAGTGAGAGTGACGCAAAGTCGTGTCACCAGAGCATGCCCGTAACGTCCAGTCCGCCGGAATGCGGTGTGGCCGTAAGATGTTGCGAGTGAGTCTCTACCGTGACGAAGGCGTGGTGCTGCGCACTCAGAAGCTCGGTGAGGCCGACCGCATCGTCACGATCCTGGCCAAGCGCACCGGCAAGATCCGGGCGGTGGCCAAGGGCGTGCGCCGCACGACCTCGCGCTTCGGGGCCAGGCTCGAGCCGTTCACGCACGTCGACGTGCAGCTTCACACCGGCCGCACCCTCGACGTCGTCACCCAGGCGGAGACGATCAGGCCCTACGGCGAGGCGCTGGCGGCCGACTACCCCCGCTACACCGCCGGCAGCGCGATGCTGGAGACCGCCGACCGGCTGACGCACGGCGAGAAGGAGCCGGCGCTCCGGCAGTTCCTGCTGCTGGTGGGCGGGCTGCGCACGCTGGCCGACCGCGGCCACGAGGCCCGGCTCGTGCTCGACGCCTACTTCCTGCGCTCCCTGGCCGTGGCCGGCTACGCCCCCGCGCTGGACGCGTGCGCCAAGTGCCAGGCCCCGGCGGTCAGGGCGTTCGCCATCGTCGCCGGGGGAGTGGTGTGCGGGGCGTGCCGGCCGGCCGGCTCGGCCGTGCCCGCCGGAGAGACGATCGGCCTCATGACGGCGTTGCTGCGCGGCGACTGGGCCACCGCCGACGCCTCGGAGTCACGCCACCGCAGCGAGTGCAGCGGCCTGGTCGCGGCGTATCTGCAATGGCACCTCGAACACGGAATACGCTCTCTCCGACACGTCGAAAGGGAGCCCGCGTGAACGTACGACCTCCGTCCCCGCATCCGTCGGGGGCGACTCCGCCGTCCATCCCGCAGGGGCTGGTGCCCCGGCACGTCGCCGTCGTCATGGACGGCAACGGCCGCTGGGCCAAGGCTCGCGGGCTGCCCCGCACCGAGGGGCACAGGGCGGGTGAGTCCTCGCTGTTCGACGTCATCGAGGGCGCCATCGAGATGGGCATCCCCTACCTCAGCGCGTACGCGTTCTCGACGGAGAACTGGAAGCGCTCGCCCGACGAGGTGCGCTTCCTGATGGGGTTCAACCGCGAGGTCATCCGGCGGCGGCGTGACGAGCTCAATGCCATGGGTGTACGCGTGCGCTGGGCGGGCCGGCCGGGGCGGCTGTGGAAGAGCGTCATCTCCGAGTTGCAGGCGGCCGAGCAGATGACCGTGTCCAACCGGACGCTGACGTTGCAGTTCTGCGTCAATTACGGCGGGCAGGCAGAGATCGTCGACGCGGCGGTCAAGTTGGCCGAGGACATCGCGGCCGGGCGGGTCAAGCCGTCCAAGGTCACCGAGAAGGTCTTCGCCCGCTATCTCGACGAGCCCGAGATCCCGTCGGTCGACCTGTTCCTGCGTCCCTCGGGGGAGCAGCGGATCTCGAACTTCCTGCTGTGGCAGTCGGCCTACGCCGAGATGGTGTTCCTCGACCGGCTCTGGCCCGACTTCGACCGCCGCGACCTGTGGGAGGCGTGCGAGATCTACGCCAAGCGCGACCGCCGCTACGGCGGCGCGATCCCCAACCAGGTCTAGCCGCCCGCCCGGCTCCAGGAGCTGTGCTGGGGAGGCCGCTTGTCAGCTTGCTATACGCGGGTATAGCCTCCTGTCTCGATGAACAGTCGGCTATACCCATGAACAGGAGCTGGTGGCGGTGAACGGACCGCTCGGCCGAGGGGAGGGCCTGGGCGCCGGCGTGCTCGCCCGTCTGGCGCTGCGCCGCGAGAGGGCCATCGCACCCTGGTGGATCCTGACGATCGTGGCCCTGGCCCTCGTGATGGTCTCCTACATCAGGACCAACATGGCCACGTACGAGCTGAAGCTCGCCTACCTCCAGGTCATCGACGCCAGCGCGTTCCTGCACGCGCTCGGCGGTGGAGTCGTCGAGCCGCGGCTGGAGGTGCTCGCCACGTGGCGCAGCGGCGGCTTCCTGTACGTGGCCAGCGCGTTCGCCGCCGTGCTGTCCGTCGTCCGGCACACCCGCAGGGAGGAGGACGCGGGCCGCAGCGAGCTGGTGCTGTCGGGCACGGTCGGCCGCCACGCCCCGCTGACCGCCGCCGTCCTGGTCGCGGGCGGCATCAGCCTCGCGGGCGGTGCGCTGACCGCCGCGGTGCTGATCGGGATGGGCCTGGAGCCGACCGGGTCGCTCGCCT
Source organism: Nonomuraea antimicrobica (assembly GCF_039536965.1). Taxonomy (NCBI): domain Bacteria; kingdom Bacillati; phylum Actinomycetota; class Actinomycetes; order Streptosporangiales; family Streptosporangiaceae; genus Nonomuraea; species Nonomuraea antimicrobica. The sequence continues at coordinate 162,751 of NZ_BAAAZP010000187.1, forward strand.
ACGGCGCCGCCATCGCGGTGGCGGGCTGGGTGTTCGGCGGCGTCGCCGCGGTCGCGGCCCAGCTCGTCCGCAACGCGCACACGGCCACGGCGATCGGCCTGACCGTCCTCGCGGTCGCCTACGTCACGCGCTTCGCCGCGGACGCGACCGGGCAGACGTGGTTGACGTGGCTGACGCCGATCGGCTGGAGCCATCTGGTGCGGCCGTACCAGGAGGAGCGGTGGTGGGTGCTCGGGCTCTCGGCGCTGGTGGCCGCCATCCTGTACGCCGTCGCGTACGCGCTGCTCGACCGCCGCGACCTCGGGTCCGGCCTGCTCCCCGAGCGCCTCGGCCGGGCGTCGGCCCTCGAACTGCGCGGCCCGGTCAGCCTGGCCTGGCGGCTGCACCGCGCGCTGCTGGCCAGGTGGGCGGTGGGGGTGGCGGCCTTCGCCGCCGTCGGGGGCGCGCTGAGCCCGCTGACGCGCGACCTGCTCTCCCGGCCGAGCGTCGTGGTGGACAACATCACGCACTTCCTCGGCGTGCCCATGGGGGCGACGCAGCTCGCCGCGTACTCGTGGTATCTGATCCTCATCCTCGCCTACGCCGTCGCGCTCTACCCGGTGCTCATGACGCTGCGGCTGCGTTCGGAGGAGACCTCGGGCCGGGCGGAGACGCTGCAGGCGACCCCGATGACCCGGCTGCGCTGGGCGGGCGGGCACCTGCTGGTCACCGCGCTCGGCACGGCCGGCCTGATGGCGCTGGCCGGGGTGGTGTTCGGCACGGTCTACTCGCTGCTCGTCGGAGACCTGGCCACCGACCTGCCCGCCTTCGTGGCGGGCGCGCTGAGCACCGTGCCCGCGGCCTGGTGCGTCGGGGCGGTGTGCGTGCTGGCGTACGGGCTGCTGCCCCGGGCGAGCGTGGCGCTCTCGTGGCTCGTCTGGACCCTGACCGCCGTCCTCGGCCAGGTCGTGGGCCCGCTGTACGGCCTGTGGGGCGGAAGCCCGGCGGAGCCGTTCCACTACGTCGGCAACGCGATCATCGGCACCCCCTTCGCCCTGGGACCCACGGCGGGGCTGATCACCACCACCGCCCTCCTCGCCGCAGCCGGCCTCCTGGCCCTGCACCACCGCGACTTCGGCGCCTGAACGCTCAGCGGCCCGCTCACCCGGTCAAAGTCGCGTCTGGTTCGGCGGGACGCGGAGCATCCTTCCTCGCTCCCGCATGAGCTGGAGCAGGCGGTAGCCCTCGCTCCGGGTGCAGCACCCGTCGTTGACGCCCTCGCTCATCAGGTCGGCCGTGTCGCGGGCCGTGATCCCCACGCGCCGAGCGTAGTCGAGCGCGTCACGGTCGTCGGTGATCCAATAAGACCCGGCGTAGGCCGGCCTGTTGCGGATCACATGGCACGTCTGGGCCTCTCCGAGGTGCCTCAGCGGTTCGCGAGATGAGCCGCCGAACACGGCCCGCCGGATCCTCTCCACCAGATCGACCTCAAGTGGGTCGTCGATCTCGATCGGCTCGCCGAGCCAGCCATCACTCGCCACTTTGCCCAGGTCGGGATAGAAGCGGGCGGACTGGGCGGCTTCGTAGGCGATCGCCTCCGTCCAGCGGCCCCGCTCGCGCAGGATCTGCTGCAGGAGCGAGAGACTGCCGACCGAGGCGAAGTTGCACAGCACTGTGTTGTCGGGGAACCAGTACCACGTCATGGCTGGAGGGGAGTGTCCTCTCTCATGCCGCTGATGGCCGTCCGCAACGTGTCGGTGTCAACGCCGATCAGATTCGCGAACGGCCGCAGCGTCGCCCTTCCTTCGGCATAGGCATGGAACGTCGTACGCACCAGCGGCCCGGGGACCCGAGGCCGGGACGTGAGCTGGATCCACTCGCCCAACGACTCGACCGCGTGCGCCTTCCAGGCCGCGTCCCAGGCGGTCAGCGCTCTGAACGAGTCGCACTGGCTCTTGTCGATGAGCTGCAGGTTGAACAGTTGCCACGCGAGCGTGCTGGGTGAGACCCACAGCTCGCATGCCAGTTCGGCGAACGAGTCGGGTGACCAGGTCGTGCGGCCGGCTCGCTCGCGCAACATCTCGCCGGGCAGGAGCAACTCGGCGGCGAACGAGTTCGCCCGCCTCTCGGAGGGCTTTCTCCTGTGCTCGGCGTCGTGGATGTCGACGTCGAGATGGAGGCCCTGATCGTCTCCGGCGAGCAGATGCCCCAACTCGTGGGCGATCGTGAACCTCTGGCGGGCGGGCACCTCGGATGTCCCCACCACGATCAGCGAGGTGTCGTCGTCGGACCAGGACAATCCGTCGAAGCCGTCGGGCAGGCGAAGCACCCGGACGTCCACCCCGAAGGCGGCCTCCACCGCCCCGGCCAGATCTTTGCACCGCCACAGTGCGACCCCCTTCTCGGTGGCATGCGCTGTGGCACGGGCGGCGAGGTCGCGGCCTTGTTTGATGGAGGAGGAAGCGGTCGGGGAGAGGCTGAAGCGCGGAACGTCTTGCTGGTATCCGAGAAAAACGAGATCTGCCCGCATCTGGGCCAGACGCTCCGCCTCGCGGACCGCCGCGTCCGCCGAAGTGAGACCGGTCGTGGCTGCCCGGGCCGCTGTCGCGGGGGCGAGCGGGCTCACGCCGAGCAGCCAGTCGACGGACACGCCGCACAGGTCGGCGATCCGCGCGAGGTCGAGTGAGGTGAACCTGCGGACGCCCGAGAGCGACTTGGACATCTTCGGGGCGTCGAGCCCAGCCTTGACGGCGAATTCCGCTTGGGTCAGGCCGCTTTCCGCAATCAGGTGACGGACGCGTGCCGCAGTGTCCCCGGCCATGAGGAAAGCCTACGACCCACTTGCGAAAATCGCAAGGAGTGTTCGTGGGAGTGTTCGAATCATGACCTTCCCGTGTGCGCCTCGTGTGAGAGTCCTCCAGTGCCCGCCGAAGACGGTGGCTGGACGGAAAGCTGGGTTTCAGGCGCGGCGGCGGGCGCGGTAGGCGGCGACGTGCATGCGGTTGCCGCAGGTGCGGCTGTCGCAGTAGACGCGCGACCGGTTGCGTGACTCGTCCACGAACACCCGGTCGCAGTCGGGGGCCGAGCAGGTGCGCAGGCGTTCGGCCTCCCCCTCCACGAGCAGGTGGGCGAGCGCGACCCCGCAGTCGGCCGCCACGTGCTCGGCCAGCGTGGCGTCGGCGGCGAAGTAGTGCACGTGGAGCGGGTGCCCGTCGTGCTCCGTCAGGCGGGGCGTGATGCGCGTCTCCGCGAGCAGGGCGTTGAGTATGCGTACGGCAGCCGCCGGCTGGTCGGACGCGGTGAAGACGCGGTGGAAGGCCTCGCGCACCATGCGCACCTGGCCCAGGTCGCGGGCCGTGAGCCGGTCGATGCCGCTGATCTCCCGGGATTCCACGAACGCCTGCAACTCGGCCAGGTCGGCGAGACCCTCGTCGCCGCCGGTGGACGGCGAGGTGTTGATCAACTCGACAACGGTGGCCAAAGCATGCACCATGTCATGGCCAAACGGCATGTTGACTCCTGTCCGCGCCGGGTTCTAGCGTGGTCGCAGCGTATCTCCTGTGGGGGGTTCGAGGGGTTTCCGTGAGTGCACATCGCCGTTTCGTGCTGATCGCGATCGTCGGTGCGCTCGTCATCTCCACCTCCGCTCCGTTGGTGCGGCTTGCCGGTGTATCGCCGGCGACCTCGGCGTTGTTCCGCTGCGCGTACGCCGTCCCGCCGATGCTGCTGCTGGCCTGGCTGGAGCGGCGCAGGCTGGGCCCGCTGCCGCGCCGGGCGCTCGTGGCCGCCTGGGCCGCGGGCGTCGTCTTCGCGCTCGACCTGCTGTTCTGGCACCACGCGATCGGCTACGTGGGCGCCGGGCTGGCAGCCGTGCTGGGCAATCTGCAGGTGTTCATCGTGGCGTTCGCCGCCTGGTGGGTGTTCGGGGAGCGGCCGTCCTCGCGCCTGATGATCGGCACGCCCGTCGTCTTCGCCGGGGTCGTGCTGATCTCTGGGATGTTCGACAGCGCCGCCTACGGGAGCGATCCGCCGATGGGCGTGCTCGCGGGGGTGGCGACCTCCGTCTCCTACGCCGCGTTCCTGCTGCTGATGAAGGCCGGGTCCGATCGGGCGGCGGGGCCGTTGGCGCACGCCACGGTCGTGGCCACGCTGGTGATCGCACTGCTCGGCCCGTGGTTCGGGGGCGTCGACCTCGTGCCGGCCTGGCCGGGGCACGGGTGGCTGGTGCTGCTCGCGCTGGGGCCGCAGGTGCTGGGGTGGTCGCTGATCACGTACTCGCTGCCGCGCCAGCCCGCCGCGCTGACCGCGCTCCTGCTGCTGGTGCAGCCCATGACGACGGTGGCGATCTCCGCGCTGGCGCTGGGGGAGCGGCCGTCGCCGCTGCAGCTCGCCGGGTGCGCGGTGATCGTCCTGGGTGTCCTGTACGGCTCCCGCCACGCCCCCGCGCCACCCGGACCCGCCCCGGCCGGAGACGGAGCGGGACAGGAGCGGCTCAGCGCGTCTTGGCCGGGCCCGAGCAGGACGCGCAGGTCCCGAAGACCTCGACCGTATGCGTGATCTCCGTGAACCCGTGCTCGCTCCCCACCATCTCCGCCCACCGCTCGACGGCCGGCCCGGCGACCTCCGCGGTGCGCCCGCAGCGGCGGCACACCAGGTGGTGGTGATGGGTGTCGGTCGCGCACGCCCGGTAGACGGACTCGCCGTCGTCGGTGCGCAGCACGTCGACCTTGCCGCCGTCGGCCAGCGCCTGCAAGGCCCGGTAGACGGTGGTCAGCCCGATCTTCGCGCCGTGCAGGCGCATCTCGGCATAGACGTCCTGCGCGCTGCGGAAACCCTCGCTCTTGCGCAGGGTGTCGTGCACGGCATCGCGCCTTGTCGTCATGCGACCTCCTCGACGCGCAGCGTTGGTCGCTCGCTCGATGTCGTCTCCTGGGTACGGCCTCGCCGTACGAATCTACCGACACCGAGGGCCAGGACGAAGCCGGCGAGCGCAAGAAGGACGATCGCGGCGCCCGGAGGCACCTTCGCCGAGTAGGTGGAGGCCAGCAGCCCGCCCACGGAGGCGAGCACCCCGAACACCATGGCCAGCCCCATCGTCGTACGGAACCCGCGCGTGAGCTGCTGGCTGGTCGCCACCGGGATCACCATGAGCGCGCTGACCAGCAGCAGGCCGACCACCCGCATGGCGATGACCACGGTGAGCGCGGCCGTGACCGCGATGAGCAGGCTCAGGAAGCGCACCGGCAGGCCGCTGGCCCTGGCCATCTCCTCGTCCTGGCAGAGCACGAACAGCTCCCTGCCGAACACCGCGACGACCGCGAGCACGGCGGCGGCCAGCGCGGCGATGACCCAGATGTCCTCGACCGTGACGCTGGCGATGGCGCCGAACAGGTAGGAGTTGAGCTTGGCGGTGCTCCCGCCGGGCGCGATGCCCATGAGCATGACTCCGCCCGCGATGCCCCCGTAGAACAGCAGCGCGAGCGCCACGTCGCCGCTCGTCCGGCCGCGCGCCCTGACCAGCTCGATGGCCACGGCCCCGGCGATCGAGACGATCACGGCGGTCAGTACGGGCGCGGTGCCGGTCAGGAAGCCCAGCGCCACGCCGGTCAGCGCCACGTGCCCGACGCCGTCGCCCAGGAGTGCCAACCGGCGCTGCACGATGAACGTGCCCACGGCCGGGGCGCAGAGGCCCACCAGCAGCGCCGCGACGAGGGCGAGCTGGAAGAGCTGCTCCTGCAGAAGTTCGAAGATCACCTTGGTTCCCCCTGCCACCCGGTGAGCGGTCCCGCGACGGGTTCCGCGGCGTGCGGGTGCTGGTGCTCGTGCCCCGGCCGGGCGCATTCGCCCTCGGGACGCGGCGGACGGCCGTCGTGGGCGACGCGGCCCTCGCGGATCAGCACGCCGCGGGTGATGATCGGCTCCAGCGGGCCCAGCTCGTGCGCCACGAGCACCACCGTCTTGCCGCCGAGCACCAGCCCGGCCAGCGTGTCGGCGAGCAACCGCTGGGTCTCGGCGTCGACGCCCGCGGTGGGCTCGTCCATCACGTACGTGTCGGGCTCCCCGGCCAGCGCGCGGGCGATGAGCACCCGCTGCTGCTGCCCCCCGGACAGCGACTGGACCGGGTCGTGGGCCCGGTCGGACAGGCGGACGGCCGCCAGCGCGTCCGCCACCGCCGCCCGGTCGGCCGCGCTGGTCCTGCGCAGCCGGCTCTGCCGGGCGATCCGGCCCGAGGCGACCACCTCGCGCACGGTTGCGGGCACCCCGCCGCCCACCTGGAGCCGCTGCGGCACGTAGCCGATGCGCCACCAGTCGCGGAACCTGCCGGGCGGGAGGCCGTACAGCAGGGTATGGCCGCCGGTGAGCGGGGTGAGCCCGAGCAGCGCGCGGACCAGCGTCGACTTGCCCGAGCCGTTGGCGCCCAGCAGGGCGACGACCTCCCCGGGACGGACGGTCAGGTCGATCCCCCGCAGGACGGGCTTGCCGTCGAAGGAGACCCGGCCGTCTGTCATCGCGAAGGCCGTTTCGCTCATGCCGTACACCCCAGTGCTGTTTGTAGTGTTTTGAGGTTATCGCGCATGGCGGACACGTAGTCGCCCGAGGGCTTGCTCTCCAGCGGATCGAGCACGGCGGTCTTGGCGCCGACCTGGCTCGCGAGCACCTCGGCCACCTTCGGGCTCACGAGGGACTCGGTGAAGATCGTGGTCACGCCCTCGGCCCTGGCCAGCTTGGCCACCTCGGACAGGCGCGTGGGCGACGGCTCGGTCTCCGGGTCGAGCGTGATGCCGACCTGCTTGAGCCGGTAGCGGTCGGCGAGGTAGCCGAACGCCTCGTGCGCGGTCACCAGGGTCTTGGTCCTGCACGCGCTCAGTCCCTGGGCGAACTCCTGGTCGAGCGCGCCGAGCGCGGCGGCCGTCCTGGCGGCGCGGTCGCGGTATCCCTGGGCGTGCGCGGGGTCGGCCGCGGCCAGGCGCTCGCCGAGCTTGGTGGCGACGGTGGCCAGGCGGGAGGGGTCGAGCCAGATGTGCGGGTCGTACGAGACCTCGTGGGCGTGCTCCTCCTCACCCGCCGCGTGCTCCTCTCCGGCGTGTTCGCCGGCCGGGATCGTGGTGACGGCGGTGGCGGCGTCGAAGCTCTTGGCGGGGTCGACGGCGTCGTCCACGGCCGGTTGGACGCCCTTGACGTAGACGGTGAGCGCGGCGCTCTTGATCTCGGTGACCTGCGGGATGCCCAACTCCAGGTCGTGCGGCTCGACGCCGGGCGCGGTCAGCACCGTCACCTGCGCGTCGGACCCCCCGACCTGCTCGGTCAGCCACTGCAGCGGGTAGAAGGCGGCGACCACTTCGGGCTTGCCGCCCCCGGGCGCGGCGGAGGTGTCCGCGGTGCCGGAGCCGCAGGCGGTGGCGGTGAGCAGGGTCGCTGCGGCCAGCAGACCGACAGCACACGACCGGGAGAGTCCTGACATCATGTGTGTCAGTATGAGGCAAAATGAAAATGGTTGTCAAAATCCGCCGGGTTGATGCGATTGGCGTAACTAGTGGGATGCCGACGGCGGCTGGGGGCCAGGCGCGCCGTGCGGCATCCCGTTCATCACCCCGGTGATCGTGCGCCGGCAGAGCCGTTGCCGGCGCCCGAGGTGACGTCTTCTCGCGCGTCCTGCTCGCTCGCCTCGCCGGGCGCTCCCTTCGCCGGCCGTGCCGCGAGCAGTCGCCGCTCGCCCGTGTAGACGTTCATCGAGTCCCCGCGCAGGAATCCGATGAGCGTCAGCCCCTCTTCCGCCGCCAGCTCGACCGCCAGCGAGGACGGCGCCGATACGGCGGCGAGCACGGGCACGCCGCCCATGACCGCCTTCTGCACCAGCTCGAACGACGCCCTGCCCGACACCATGAGCACGGTGCCGCGCAGCGGCAGCCGCCCCTCGCGCAGCGCCCAGCCGAGCAGTTTGTCCACGGCGTTGTGGCGGCCCACGTCCTCGCGGACGCACAGTGGCTCGCCCTCGGCCGTGAACAGGCCGGCCGCGTGCAGGCCCCCGGTTCTGTCGAAGACCCGCTGGGCCGCACGCAGCCGGCCGGGTAGGCCCACGACAGTCGACTGCGCCAGCTCGACCGGGTCGTCACCGGCACTCCAGCGGGCAACTGTGCGTACCGCCTCCAGCGACGCCTTACCGCAGACGCCGCACGAGGAGGTGGTGTAGAAGTTGCGCGGCTCCGGCGCCGGGACCCCCGGAGCCAACCGCACGTCGAGGACGTTGTAGGTGTTGCCGCCGTCCACCGTCGCGCCCGCGCAGTAGCGGATCGTGGAGATCTCGTCAGGCGAGCCGACGGCTCCCTCGCTGACCAGGAACCCGGCCGCGAGGTCGAAGTCGTCGCCCGGCGTGCGCATGGTCACGGTCAGCGGGGCGCCGTTGAGCCGGATCTCCAGCGGCTCCTCGGCGGCCAGCACGTCGACCTTGCGGACGCGGGTGGCGTCTTGCACCCGCAGGATGCGCTTCTTCACGGAGACCCTAGACATACGCGTACCCTAAGCGGCCCTCGGCGTGGAGGTCATCCCGCATGGCCGGGCCGTCGCAGGTGCGGGTGGCCGCGCGCGGGCCGGAACCATCGCGCGGGCCGCCCTCCCGCGCCGTGGCGGGCGGCCCGCAGGGGGCACCGGCCACGGCACGGTCTCCGCCCGACACTTCGTCGTCGCGGAATCTCACGTCCATGTACTCACACGGCCTCGACAATTTTCCCGACGCGTACGGCGTCGCCCTGATCCCGGCCGTGCCCGCCATCGGGCAGGAGGCCTAAGCTCATGATCCTCCATACAGTACACAATCTACGGTATTCAGAGCTACCCCGCACGAACAAGGTTCTCGTTCAGCAGGTCGCTCACCGCGTGGATCGCGCGCAGCGTCGGCACCTCCGCGCCGGTGAGGTCGGCCAGCTCGACCACTGCGGCGAGCAGCACGTCGAGTTCCAGCGGTTTGCCCTTCTCCAGGTCCTGGAGCGTGGACGTCTTGTGCTCGCCCGCCTTTTCCGCGCCGCGCAGACGGCGCTCGATGGAGATCCCCGGGTCGCAGCCGACCCGCCTGGCGACCTCGACGGTCTCCTGCATCATGGCCACGACCAGCTCCCTGGCGCCGTCGTGGCGGCAGATCCCGGCCATGGTCGCCCTGGCGAGGGCGCTGATCGGGTTGAAGGCGATGTTTCCCATGAGTTTGATCCAGACGTCCCGGCGGAGGTCTCGTTCCACCGGGCATTTCAGCCCGCCCTCGACGGCGGCGTGGCTGAAGGAGGCACATCGTTCGGTCAGCGCGCCGTCCGGCTCGCCGATGGAGAAGCGGGTGCCTTCGAGGTGGCGGATCACGCCTGGTTCCTCGATCTCCGTGGCGGCGTAGACGACGCATCCGATCGCCCGGTTCAGGGGCAGCGCGGCCGTCACGGCGCCACCCGGGTCGACGCTCTCGATGCGGTAGCCCTCGTAGGGGCCCTTGAGCCCGTGGAAGTACCACCACGGGATGCCGTTCTGTGCGGCGATGATGGTCGTGGTGTCGTGGAGAAGTGGCTTGATCATGGGGCCGGACGAGGCATAGCTGTTCGCCTTGAGGCCCAGGAAGACGTGGTCCACCGGCCCTACCTGCGTCGGGTCGTCGGTGGCATGGGGATGGGCGACGAAGTCGCCCCTGGGGGTGAGCACCCGCACACCGGCACTACGTATCGCCTGGAGGTGTGCGCCTCTCGCGATGAGGTGCACCTCCACGCCCGCCCTGTGCAGGGCGGCCCCCACGTATGCGCCGATGGCGCCGGCGCCAAGAACAGCGACCTTCATGCTGCGCTCCGTTCTCGCGTCGGATTCGTCAAGTACGGGCCCGTAACTTGAGACGGGCCGCTATGTGCGGCCCGTTGTGCATTCGGTATACAGTATGGAAAAACGAGGGTCAAGGAGTGTGCCTGTGACCGTTTTGTGGCATGGACCAGTGGTGGAAGCGATCTCATGGCCCTCCGCGCGCACCCTCGCGGCCGGTGCGGCCTGCCCGTTGAAGCCCTCGTCGGTGCCGCTCGCGCAGGCGCTCGGCTGCCGTCTGGCCGAGCCGTTGCGGGCTCTCGTGGCCGTGCCGGGAGTCGACGTCTCGGCGATGGACGGCTACGCGGTGGCGGGGGCGGGGCCGTGGCGGGTGGCCGGGCGGGTGCTGGCCGGAGGGGTCCCCTACGGCCGGGTGCTCGATCCGGGCGAGGCCGTGGAGGTCGCCACCGGGGCGCCGGTGCCGGTGGGCGCCGAGGCGGTGCTCGCCTACGAGCACGCCGAGGGCGGATCGCAGGTGCCCGGATCGCAGGTGCCCGGATCGCTGGTGCACGGCGTCGTCGAGCCGGGCAAGCACATCCGGCGGCGGGGCGAGGACATCCCCGAGGGGACGGTCGTCCTGGGCGCCGGCGCGGTGGTCACGCCGGTGGCGCTCGGGCTGGCCGCCGGCCTCGGGCATGACACGCTCCTGGTGCGTCCCCGGCCGAACGTGGCCGTCCTGGTCACCGGGGACGAGGTCGTCGACGACGGGCTGCCCGCGCCGGGACGGGTCCGTGACGCGATCGGGCCGTTCCTGCCGGGGCTGGTGGAGTGGGCGGGAGGTCGCGTCGCCGGTCGCGTCCGGCTGCCCGACGGCTCGGCGCCGCTGCGCGCCGCGCTCGACGGCTGGCCCGCCCTGGATGCCGCCATGGACACCGTCGCCGACGTGGTCGTGGTCTGCGGGGCGTCGTCCAGGGGGCCGGCCGACCACCTGCGGGCCGTGCTCGCCGACCTGGGCGCCGACGTGCTCGTCGACGGCGTCGCCGTACGCCCGGGGCACCCGCAGCTCCTGGCCCGACTGCCCGACGGCCGGCTCCTCGTCGGCCTGCCGGGCAACCCGTACGCGGCCCTGGCCGCCGCGCTCACCCTGCTCGCCCCGATCCTGCGCGAGCTGACCGGCACCCCCGCCGCCAGGGAGACGAGCGCGCTGGCCGGAGCGGTACGGGCACACCCCCACGACACCCGCCTGGTTCCGGTCCGCAGATCGGGCCGGGGCGCGGTGCCGGTGGGGCACGACAGGCCTGGCTCGCTCTGGGGAGCGGCGCTGGCCGACGCCCTGGCGGTGGTGCCGCCGGGGTGGGCCGGTGAACAGGTCGAGCTGATCGAGTTGCCCGCTGGGGTCTAGACAGGCCGATCCGGAGGGAGTAACCATTGCGTTCATACGGTATGCAGTATGCGGAAGACAGAGAGCTTCGTCGCCGGGAAAGGGTGGCATAATGTCGGAAACGATCTCTGGCGGTCATCTCGTAGCCAAGGCCCTCAAGGCCGAGGGCGTAGACGTGATCTACACCCTCTGTGGTGGCCACATCATCGACATCTACGACGGCTGTGTCGATGAGGGCATCGAGGTCATCGACGTACGCCATGAGCAGGTGGCCGCGCACGCCGCCGACGGATACGCGCGCATCACCGGCAAGCCCGGGTGCGCCGTGGTAACCGCCGGCCCGGGCACGACCGACGCGGTCACGGGCGTCGCCAACGCCTTCCGCGCGGAGAGCCCCATGTTGCTCATCGGCGGCCAGGGCGCTCTGAGCCAGCACAAGATGGGCTCGTTGCAGGACCTGCCGCACGTGGACATGATGACCCCGATCACCAAGTTCGCGGCCACGGTGCCCAGCACCGAGCGGGTGGCCGACATCGTGTCGATGGCCTTCCGCGAGTGCTACCACGGGGCTCCGGGGCCGTCGTTCCTGGAGATCCCGCGTGACGTGCTCGACGCGAAGGTCCCGCTGGAGAAGGCCCGCATCCCCGAGCCCGGCCACTACCGCGCCTCCACCCGCCAGCAGGGCGACCCGGAGGCGATCGAGCGGCTGGCCGACCTGCTGGCGCACGCCGAGAAGCCGTGCATCCTGCTCGGCAGCCAGGTCTGGACGTGCCGGGGGACCGACGCGGCCATCGACTTCGTCCGGTCGCTGAACGTGCCCGCGTACATGAACGGCTCGGGCCGCGGCACGCTCCCGCCGGGAGACCCGCACCACTTCCAGCTCAGCCGCCGGTACGCGTTCACCGAGGCCGACCTCATCATCATCGTCGGCACCCCGTTCGACTTCCGGATGGGTTACGGCAAGCGCCTGTCGCCGACCGCCAAGGTCGTCCAGATCGACCTCGACTACCGCACGGTCGGCAAGAACCGGGACATCGACCTGGGCATCGTCGGCGACGCCGGCCTCGTCCTCGCGGCGGCGGCCCAGGCGGCCAGCGGCCGCATCGAGAACGGCGCGGCCCGCCGCAAGGAGTGGCTGGAGGAGCTGCGCGCGGTGGAGACCCAGGCGTACGAGAAGCGCCTGCCCCGCCAGCTCTCCGACGCCCAGCCCATCGACCCGTACCGCCTGGTCCACGAGATCAACGAGTTCCTCACCGAGGACACGATCTACATCGGCGACGGCGGCGACATCGTCACCTTCTCCGGCCAGGTCGTCCAGCCCAAGTCCCCTGGCCACTGGATGGACCCGGGCCCGCTGGGCACGCTCGGCGTCGGCATGGCGTTCGCGATGGCCGCCAAGCAGGCGCGGCGCGACAAGGAGGTGCTGTGCCTGTTCGGTGACGGCGCCTTCAGCCTCACCGGCTGGGACTTCGAGACCATGGTCCGCTTCGACCTGCCGTTCATCGGGATCGTCGGCAACAACTCCTCGATGAACCAGATCAGGTACGGCCAGGCCGCCAAGTACGGCGAGGACCGGGGTCGCGTCGGCAACACGCTCGGCGACATCCGCTACGGCGACTTCGCCAAACTGCTGGGCGGCTACGGCGAGGAGGTGCGCGACCCGGCCGAGATCCGCCCCGCCCTGGAGCGGGCCCGGCAGTCGGGCAAGCCCTCGCTGATCAACGTCTGGGTCGACCCAGAGGTCTACGCCCCCGGCACCATGAACCAGACCATGTACAAGTAGGGGAACTCCGACATGAAGGCTCTCGAAGGTGTCCGCGTCCTCGACATGACCCATGTCCAGTCCGGCCCGTCGGCCACCCAGTTGCTCGCCTGGCTGGGCGCCGACGTGGTCAAGCTGGAGGCCCCGACCGGTGACATCACCCGGCAACAGCTCCGTGACGTGCCCGACGTCGACAGCCTCTACTTCACGATGCTCAACTGCAACAAGCGCAGCATCACGCTCAACATGAAGAGCGAGCGCGGCAAGGAGATCTTCACCGAGCTGGTGAAGAGCGCCGACGTGCTCGTGGAGAACTTCGGCCCGGGCGCGGTCGACCGGATGGGCTTCACGTGGGAGCGCCTCCAGGAGCTCAACCCGCGCCTCGTGTACGCCTCGATCAAGGGCTTCGGCCAGGGCCGGTACGCCAAGTTCAAGGCGTACGAGGTGATCGCCCAGGCCATGGGCGGCTCGATGAGCACCACGGGCTTCGAGGAGGGCCCGCCGCTGGCCACCGGCGCCCAGATCGGCGACTCGGGCACCGGCGTGCACGCGGTGGCCGGCATCCTGGCCGCCCTCTTCCAGCGCAGCCAGACCGGGCGGGGGCAGCGCGTACAGGTGGCCATGCAGCACGCCGTGCTGAACCTGTGCCGCGTCAAGCTGCGCGACCAGCAGCGCCTGACGCACGGGGCGCTGCGCGAGTACCCGAACAGGACGTTCGGCGACGAGGTGCCCCGCTCCGGCAACGCCAGCGGCGGCGGGCAGCCCGGCTGGGCCGTCCGCTGCGCCCCCGGCGGCCCGAACGACTACATCTACGTCATCGTCCAGCCGGTCGGCTGGAAGCCGGTCGCGAACATCATCGGCCGCCCCGAGCTGGCCGACGACCCCGAGTGGGCCACGCCGGAGGCCCGGCTGCCCAAGCTGGACAAGATGTTCCAGCTCATCGAGGAGTGGACGATCCGCCACGACAAGTGGACGGTGCTCGACCGACTCAACGCCGAGAACATCCCGTGCGGGCCGATCCTGTCCACCAAGGAGCTGGTGGAGGACGAGAGCCTGCGCGACGAGGGCATCGTCGTCCGCGTCGAGCACCCGGAACGCGGCGAGTTCGTGACGGTCGGCAGCCCGCTGCAGCTTTCCGACTCGCCGGTGGACGTCCGCACGCCGCCCCTGCTCGGCGAGCACAACCAGGAGATCTACGGCGAGCTCGGCGTGAGCGCGGACGAGCTCGCCGACCTCAAGACGAACGGAGTCATCTAGTGCCCATCAGGGATGTCATAGAAAAGGCGCTGGCCGAGGGGCGGACGGCCCTGACCGCCCCCGAGGGCCGCGAGCTGTGCCTGGCGTACGGCATCGCGACCCCGGGGGAGGGCCTGGCCACCTCGGCCGACGAGGCCGAGCGCCTGGCCGGGGAGATCGGGTTCCCGGTCGTACTGAAGATCGTCTCCCCGGACATCCTGCACAAGACCGACGCCGGCGGCGTGCTGGTCGGCCTGAAGACCGCCGAGGACGTACGCGAGGGCTACGACCGGATCCTGGCCAACGCCCTCGCCTACAACCCCGACGCGAAGATCGACGGCATCCAGGTGCAGCAGCTCGTCGGCGGTGGCCACGAGGTCATCGTCGGCGCGGTCACCGACCCGACCTTCGGCAAGGTCATCGCCTTCGGGCTCGGCGGCGTCCTGGTCGAAGTCCTCAAGGACGTGACCTTCCGACTTGCCCCTCTTTCGGGCGATGATGCTCTCGGGATGCTGGACGACATCAGAGCAGCGGAGGTGCTGCGTGGTGCCCGTGGTGCCGAGCCCGCGAACAGGGAGGCGCTGGCGGCGCTGATCGAGCGCGTCGGCCGGCTCGTCACCGACATCCCCGAGATCGTCGAGATCGACCTCAACCCGGTCTTCGCCGACGCGAACGGCGCCGTCGCCGCCGACGTGCGCGTCCTCATCGGGCAGCCGCAGCCCGAGGTCAGCAGGCTGCCGCGCGAGGAGATCCTGCGGCAGATGACCCGGATCTTCAAGCCGCGCTCGGTCGCCGTGATCGGCGCCTCCGCCGAGACCGGCAAGATCGGCAACTCGGTCATGCGCAACCTCATCAACGGCGGCTACAAGGGGCAGATCTACCCGATCAACCCCAAGGCCGACGAGATCATGGGGCTGAAGGCGTACAAGAGCGTGGCGGACGTGCCCGGCGACGTGGACGTGGCCGTCTTCGCCATCCCAGCCAAGTTCGTGGCCCCGGCGCTGGAGGAGGTCGGCGAGAAGGGCGCGGCCGGCGCGATCATGATCCCGTCCGGGTTCGCCGAGACCGGCAACGTCGAGGGCCAGAAGGAGATCGTCGAGATCGCCCGCAGGCACGGCGTGCGGATGCTCGGGCCGAACATCTACGGCTACTACTACACGCCGGAGAACCTCTGCGCGACCTTCTGCACGCCGTACGACGTGCGCGGCAGCGTGGCGCTGACCTCGCAGAGCGGCGGCATCGGCATGGCCATCCTGGGCTTCAGCCGCACGACCAAGATGGGCGTCTCGGCCATCGTCGGCGTCGGCAACAAGGCCGACGTGGACGAGGACGACCTGCTCACCTTCTTCGAGCAGGACGAGAACACCAAGGCCGTGGCCATGCACCTGGAAGACCTCAAGGACGGGCGCGGCTTCGTCGACGCCGCCCGCCGCGTGGTCAAGGAGAAGCCGGTCATCGTGCTCAAGGCCGGGCGCACCGCGATGGGCGCGCGGGCCGCGGGCTCGCACACCGGCGCGCTGGCCGGCGACGACAAGGTCTACGACGACATCCTGCGCCAGGCCGGGGTGGTACGCGCGCCGGGGCTCAACGACATGCTCGAGTACGCCCGCGCGCTGCCCATCCTGCCCGCCCCCAAGGGCGAGAACGTCGTGATCATCACCGGGGCGGGCGGATCGGGCGTGCTGCTCTCCGACGCCATCGTGGACGCCGGGCTGACCCTCATGGACATCCCGGACGACCTGGACGCGGCCTTCCGCGCCTACATCCCGCCGTTCGGAGCGGCGGGCAACCCCATCGACATCACCGGCGGCGAGCCCCCCTCGACCTACGAGAACACGGTCCGCCTGGGCCTGGCCGACGAGCGGATCCACGCTCTCGTCCTGGGCTACTGGCACACGATCGTGACGCCGCCGATGGTCTTCGCCGAGCTCATCGCCCGCGTGGTGGCGGAGGAGCGGGCGAAGGGCAATGTCAAGCCGGTCGTCGCGTCACTTGCCGGCGACACCGAAGTTGAGGAGGCCAGCGAGTACCTGTTCGAGCATGGCGTGGTCGCGTACCCGTACACGACAGAGAAGCCCGTGGCGGTCCTCGGTGCCAAGTACCGATGGGCCAGGGCGGCCGGTCTGCTGAGCTAAGAGCCGAGCGCAGCAGCACCAGGCGAGGGGGCTATTCGGGGCGCATACGAAAGGCAACAACCCCCCAGGAGGTCCGTAGGTGGACACATCGAACACCCCACCGGCGACGGCCACGCCGCCGGTCGAGGACGACAGAGTATGGAAAGCGGGCCGGCTTGAGCCGATGCCCATCAGGAAGCTCCCCGACGCGCCCCCTTCGGTGCACATCCTCGGGCCGACGGTCTTCCTGGTCGCACTGGGCGTCGGCATGGGCGAGTCGTACATGTGGCCCAGGCTGGTGCTGCTGTTCGGGCCCGAGATCAGGTGGCTGTTCCTGATCGGCGTCACCCTGCAGGCCGTGGTGATGCTGGAGATGGCCCGGTACGCCATGGCCACGGGAGAGAGCATCTTCTCCGGCGCGGCCAGGGTGTTCAAGCCGTTGATGTGGTTCTTCTTCATCGTCGCGATCGCCGTCTACATCTGGCCGGGACACCTGTCGGCGGGAGCGGCGGCGTTCGAGGAGATCACCGGAATACCCTGGGTGGTGACCGCGGTCGCCGGGTTGATCCTCGTCGGCGTGGTCTTCACCCTGGCCAAGGTGATCTACAACCTGCTCGAGAACGTGCTGTCGCTGCTCATCGGCGCACTCGTGCTCGGCACGGCCGTGGTCGCGGCCATGGTCGGTTCCTGGAGCGACGTGGGCACCACGATCACGGGCATGTTCTCCATCGGCTACCTGCCGTCGGAGGCCATGTCGGCCGCCTGGTTCCCCGTCATCGTCGGGGCGTGCGCGTTCGCCGGACCCTCGGGCATGCAGCAGATGTGGTACACGCTGCACCTGCGCGACTCCGGGGCAGGAATGGGCGCGCACATCCCGAAGGTGCGCGGCCTGCGCCACGCGGGCGAGGAAGAGGAGATGCCCAACCGCGGGTTCATGTTCGACACCGACGACCCGGCCGAGATGGCGAAGTGGAAGGGCTGGCGGCGCTGGGTCACGTTCGACGCGCTGCTGCTGTTCTGGGGCGTCACCATGCTGGTCACGATCTCCTTCACGGTGATCGCCCAGTCCGCGGTGCGGATCAACCCTGGTGTGCGTGACGTCATTCGGGGCGACGACCGGGAGGTGGCGCTGACCGCGATGGCCGACGCCGTCTCCGCGGCGGGCAGCTCGGTTCTCGGGGTCGTGTTCCTCGGGTTCATCGCGCTGATCGGCCTGAACGCCACACTGGGCCTGTTCGACTCCTTCTCCAGGGGCCAGGCCGACATGACCTTCAACTTCGTGCCCGGCGCGAAGAAGCTCGGCATGTCGAAGCTGTACGGCATCTTCCTCTGGGGAGTCATCCTCTTCGGCATCGGGATCCTGCTGTTCGGCCCGGCCGACGGGCCCAGCGCGATCCTGGACACGCTGGCGTTCCTGTCGACGTTCGCGATGGGCGCGTACTGCGTGACCCTGCTCCTGGTGAACAACCGCATGTTGCCCAAGCCGATCAGGCCCAAGTGGTGGTCGAACGCCATCATCGGCTTCGGGGCGGTCTTCTACCTGGGGATGCTGCTCTACAGTTTGTTCGCCTTCGGTGTGGTCGTGGGCTGATGATCAGACGGCACAGCATCGAGCTCGCCCTGCCAGGGGCGTCGATCGGAGCCGTCGCCGGTGCCATGGCCGGTGGGCTGACCCTGTTCGCGGGGCAGCCCACCGGGCTGGCCGCGCTGTCGGCCCTGGCGCTCGCCGCGCCGCTCGCCTTCTTCGGCGGCCTGTACGGCGTGCTCCTCGGCCACGGCGTGTTCCGTCCGGGGACCTTCGGGCCCGTCGGCCTCTACTGGATGGCCGCCTTCCCCGTCTCGCGGCTCCTGCAAGAGAGCGTGGCCGGGGTCGGCATGGCCGACGGGGTGCCGTTGTTCCTGGCGTTCCAGGCGATGGTCAGCCTCGGCTTCGCGATCGGCTTCGTGTGGATGCACGAACGCCTCATGCCCCACTGGCTGGTGCGCAGGGCCGGCGACAACCCGCTCGCCAAGGACCTGCTCAGCCAGTACGTCCGTTACGCCAGCCTGGTGAGGGCACGGAAGGGAGCGCGTAGGTGAACCTGCCAGTGTGGATCTGGCTGGCCACGATCGGCGGCTTCTGTCTCGTCCTCGCCCTCGACTTCTACCTCGTCGCCCGCAACCCCCACGAGCCCTCCTTCAAGGAGTGCGTGGGCTGGGTGTCGTTCTACGTGGGTCTCGCGGTGCTCTTCGGCATCGGCCTGCTCCTGCTGTCGGGCCCCGCGCACGGCGGGGAGTTCTTCGCCGGGTGGATCACCGAGTATTCACTCAGCGTGGACAACCTCTTCGTGTTCCTGCTGATCATGAGCAGGTTCCAGGTGCCGCGGCAGTACCGCCAGAAGGTGCTGCTCATCGGCATCATCCTGGCGCTGGTCATGCGCGGCGCCTTCATCGCCGCCGGCGCGGAGGCCGTCTCCAGGTTCGACTGGCTCTTCTACGTCTTCGGCGCCTTCCTGGTCTACACGGCGTGGAAACTGATCAAGACGGGTGAGGAAGAGGAGGAGTTCTCGGAGAACGCCGTCCTGCGGACGGTTCGCCGGGTGCTCCCGACCACGGACACCTATCACGGCGCCCGTCTCACCGTGCACCACGGCCGCAGGATGGTCACCCCGATGCTGATCGTGATGGTCGCCATCGGGACCACCGACCTGCTGTTCGCGCTCGACTCCATCCCGGCCATCTTCGGGCTCACGAAGGAGCCTTACCTGGTCTTCACGGCCAACGCCTTCGCCCTCATGGGGCTCCGGCAGCTCTTCTTCCTCATCGGCGGGCTGCTCGACCGGCTCGTCTACCTGAGCAAGGGGTTGTCGGTGGTGCTGGCCTTCATCGGGGTCAAGCTGATCCTCGAGGCCATGCACCACGACGGGGTGTCGTGGGCGCCGGAGATCCCGATCCTGGTGTCTCTCGGGGTCATTCTCGGCACCCTGGCCGTCACGACGGTGTTGAGTCTGATGAAGTCGGCTCGCGATGCCAAGAAGGCGGAGGTGGAGCCGGAACCCGCGGAGCGTTGAACCGGGCCGCGTCGGGGGCGGTGGCTGCTTGCGGGTGGCCGCCTCCCTGTCGCGGCTCGAGGCCGTGGGGCGACCGTGCCGGTGGGACGTTCGTACCGGTGGAACGTCAGTGCCGGTGGGACGTTCGCGCTATGGGTGCTCGCGGGGTCAGGGCCGCGGGCTCTCACGGAGATCCAGCCGCTCCCGCTCGGCGCTCCACTGGCGCAGGTAGCGGTCGGCGTCGTCTGCTGAGTAGTGCTTCCTGAGCGCTGCGCTGAGGCCGATGCCGATGGCCCGGCCGTCCGCCCCCTGGCCCAGGGGATCACCAAGAAGAAGGCGGAGGAACGCCTTCATGGTCATGCACCTCCAACTGGTATGGCTCCATCCTCTAACCGAGGTGTTTCGGAGCATGTGGACTTATGTGAACAGCACGTCACTTATCCGGCTCCGCCGAGTTGGCGGGGACGGCGGCGGCGTACGGGCTTGGGCGCCGGCTCGACCGGCTCGGTCCCGCGCTGCTCCATGTAGGAGGCCCGGGTGTGCTCGGTGTGCTCGCGCATGATCTTCGCGGCCCGGCGCTCGTCGCCGGCCTCGATGGCGTCGATGAGCGCGGTGTGCTCGTCCCACGAGGCCATGCCGCGCTGGCGGGCGACCGGCGTGTGGTACCACCGCACCCGCCTGGCCACCTGGGCGGCCAGCTCGGCCAGGACCCTGTTGCCCGACAGGTCGGTCACCAGGGCGTGCAGCTCGGAGTTGAGCGCCACGGCGCCGTCGACGTCGTCGGACTTCACCGCGGCGATGCCCTGTGCGCACAGGGTGCGCAGCCGCCTGACGCCCTCCTCGCCCGCGTATTGCGCGGCGAGCCGGGCGGACTCGGTCTCCAGCAGCGTGCGGACCGCGAGGAGCTGGTCGGCCTCCTCCAGCGTCGGCACGTGCACGAACGCGCCCTGCCCCGGATGGAGGTCGACCCACCCCTCGCCGCTGAGCTGCTGGAGCGCCTCGCGCACGGGCTGCCTGGACACCCCGAGCAGCGCGGCCAGCTCGCTCTCCACGAGGTGCTGGCCCGGCTTGAGCTGGCCGGAGACGATGAGCTCTTGGATAGCCTCGATCACGCTCTCCCTGAGCGTGGCAGGGCGGGGAATCTTGGCGGCCGCCGTCGTACCGGCCTGATCCGACAGCAACATGTCACGTCTCCAGCGCAGTGTTTCGGTTTTTCGTCGACTGCCTACAGCATACCGTCTAGGGGTTACCCACGGTCGTGAGTCTCATCACAGGGGTGCCGTCCTCTACCACTGCTACAGCGGGACTTTAGGGATCCTTGGCCCCCGCGGGATCCTTCGGCGGGGTCTGCGGGGGCCGGTGAAGGGGGTCTGCCGAGATGCCTGGCGAGGTGACTGCCGGGGGCCTACAGGGGGCCTACAGGGGGATGGTGGCGGGCAGGCCGGGGATGCGCAGGCGGGGCGTGGCCAGGGCGGGCAGCACCGCGAGCGCGGCGGCGGCCAGGAGCGCGGTGCCTGGGGCGGTCAGCGCGGCGAGGGCCAGGGCGACGGCCAGCGCGCCGGCCACGGCCTTGGCGCTGTAGACGACCGCGTGGATCTCGGTGGCGCGCTCGGTGCCGAACAGCTCGCGTACGAGGCTGGCCAGCAGAGGGTAGAACGCGCCTCCGCCCAGCCCGGCCGCGGCCGCCCCGAGCCAGAGCAGCAGGTCGCCCGCCGCGCCCTGGACGGTGGCGCTCTGCACGCCCACGGCGATGGCGTTCTGCACGCCCACGGCGGTGGCGTTCTGTGCGGCCACGGCGGTGGCGTTCTGTACCGCGACGGCGAGCAGGACCTGGCCGAGCGCGAGCGCGCCGAAGACGGCGGCCAGCACCCGGCGGCGCCCGTACAGCTCCGAGGCGCGCATGGCCACCGCCCTGCCCGCGCCGTTCAGGGCGACGAGCAGGGCCAGCGCGCCCCACGCGCCGGTGCTCGCGACCACGATCACGTCGAGCAGCGACACCGCGCCCGCGCACGTCAGCATGAGGGCGAGCGCGGGCAGCGTACGTGTGCGCACGGCCTGGGCGAGCCCGAACTGCTTGACCGCCTCGGGCGCCGTACGCAGCCGGGCGGCGTCGAGGGCGTGGGTCCGCGGGTCGAGGTCGTCGGGCCACCACAGGGGCTCGGGCAGCCGCAGACGCCGGGCGGCGGCGCCGATGACGGCCGTGGCGAGCAGGGCGGCGACCAGGAAGGCGGCCTCGGCGGCGCCGGGGGCCAGGCCGGTCCACACCAGCAGGGGGACCGCGCCGTACCCGAAGGCGCCGGTGATGAGCCCGACGCGGGCCGCGGGCCGTTCCGGGTACCAGGAGGAGACGACCTCGCCGCACACCCCGTAGACGAGGCCGGCGCCGAGGCCGCCGAGCACGGCGTACCCCACGAGGGCGACGAGGCCGAAGCCGGGGCCGGCCAGCGCCGCCGCGGCCAGGCCCAGGCCGCTGAGCGCCGCCCCGGCTGTCAGGGCCGCGCGCACGCTCAGGCGACGGCGGCGGACGAGGTGGAGCGCGGGCAGCGCGCCGGCGGCCTGGCAGGCGATCCAGACGGCGAGCAGGGTCAGGCCGGCGGCCTCCCTGGCGTGCAGGGCGGCGTAGCCGTACTGGAGAGGGCCGATGGCCGCCATCGCGGCCAGGGCGAGCCGGAACATCGAGCGGCGGTCGGCGGGGACGGGGCCAGGACGGTACGAGCGGCCACGCCAATCCTTAACTGCATTCTCCATACTGTATGGAATATCCAGAAGACGCGGACCGTGTCGAGACCCTAGACGAAGGATACTCCATACGGTATACCGTGTACAAAGGAGGCTCGAATGGACCTGTACGAGTACCAGGCAAAGGAGCTCTTCGGGCGTCACGGGATCCCCGTTCCAGCAGGCAGGATCGCGACCACTCCGGCCGAGGCCCGCGCGGTCGCGGCCGAGCTGGACACGCCCGTTGTCATCAAAGCCCAGGTGAAGACCGGCGGACGGGGCAAGGCAGGCGGGATCAGACCGGCGGCCGGGCCGGTCGCGGCCGAGACCGAGGCCGATCGCGTCATCGGAATGGACATCAAGGGGCACATCGCGCGCCGCGTGCTGGTGGAGGCCGCGACCGTGCCGTTCGAGGAGTATTACGCGGCCTTCCTGGTGGACCGGGCGGAAGGCACGTTCCTGGCGATGGTGTCCGCCCAGGGCGGCGTGGAGATCGAGGAGCTGGCGGCGAACGACCCCGACGCCCTGGTGAAGCTGCCGATCGACCCAGCCGTCGGGGTGGACGCCGACACCGCCCGGTTACTGACGGCCAAGGCGGGGCTGCCCGAGCAGACGGCCGAGGTGCTGGAGAAACTGTGGCGGGTGCTGGTCGAGGAGGACGCGCTCCTGGTCGAGGTGAACCCCCTCATCTGCACCACCGACCAGCGCATCGTGGCGCTCGACGGCAAAGTCACCCTTGACGACAACGCCTTCTTCCGCCACTCCTGGGCGGACTACGCGGAGGAGTCCGACTCCCTGGAGGCCCGTGCCAGGGCCAAGGGGCTCAACTACGTGAAGCTGGACGGCACGGTAGGCGTGATCGGCAACGGCGCCGGGCTCGTCATGAGCACGCTCGACGTGGTGGCGGGGGCCGGCGCCGACCCCGCGAACTTCCTGGACATCGGCGGCGGCGCGTCCGCCCAGGTCATGGCCGACGGGCTGGAGATCATCCTGGCCGACCCCGACGTGCGCTCGGTGCTGGTCAACGTCTTCGGCGGCATCACGGCCTGCGACGCGGTGGCCAACGGCATCGTGACGGCACTCGAACTCCTCGGCGAGCGCGGCCACGGCAGGCCCATCGTCGTACGGCTGGACGGCAACAACGCCGAGGTGGGCCGGCGCATACTCAGCGACGCCAGGCACCCGGCGGTCCGCCAGGTCTCCACCATGGACGGCGCCGCCGAGACGGCGGCCAGACTCGCGGCAGGTGCGTAAATGGCGATCTTTCTGACCAAGGACAGCCGGGTGCTCGTCCAGGGCATGACCGGCGCGGAAGGCACCCGGCACACCACGCGCATGCTCGCCGCCGGGACGGACGTCGTGGCCGGGGTGACGCCCGGCAAGGGCGGGCGCTCGGTGGACTTCGGGGAGCGGACGGTGCCGGTGTTCGGCTCGGTCGCCGAGGCCGTGGCCGAGACCGGCGCCGACGTGTCGGTCATCTTCGTGCCGCCGCGCTTCACCGCCACCGCCGTGGAGGAGGCGGTCGAGGCCGCGGTGCCCCTGTGCGTGGTCATCACCGAGGGCGTGCCGGTGCACGACGCCGTACGCTTCCGCGCGCTGGCGGGCGGCCGGACCCGGATCATCGGGCCCAACTGCCCCGGCCTGATCAGCCCCGGCCAGTCGTCGGCCGGGATCATCCCGGCCGACATCACCTCCGCCGGGCGCATCGGGCTGGTCTCGAAGTCGGGGACGCTGACGTACCAGCTCATGTACGAGCTGCGCGACCTCGGCTTCTCCACCGCGGTGGGCATCGGCGGCGACCCCGTCGTGGGCACCACGCACATCGACTGCCTGCGCGCCTTCCAGGACGACCCCGGCACCGACGCGATCGTCATGATCGGCGAGATCGGCGGCGACGCCGAGGAGCGGGCCGCCGCCTACATCCAGGAGAACGTCACCAAGCCCGTGGTCGCCTACGTCGCCGGGTTCACCGCGCCGGAGGGCAAGACCATGGGGCACGCGGGCGCGATCGTGTCCGGTTCGTCCGGGACCGCGCAGGCGAAGAAGGAGGCCCTGGAGTCGGTCGGGGTCCGCGTCGGCAGGACGCCTTCGGAGACGGCCCGCCTCATGCGCTCCGAGCTGGGCAGGAAGGCGGGTTCGTGAACTTCGACGTCAACCTGTCCATCCTGTTCACCGACCTGCCACTGCTGGAACGGCCGGCCGCGGCGGCCAAGCACGGGTTCGACGCCGTCGAGCTGTGGTGGCCGTTCGGCGGGCCGGAGCCGTCGGACGCGGAGCTGGCCGCCCTGCGGCAGGCCCTGCGGGACGCCGGGGTGCGCCTGGTGGGGCTCAACTTCGACGCCGGCGACATGGCGGCGGGCGAGCGCGGCCTGCTGGCCAGGCCGGACGGCTCGGCCCGCTTCCAGGCCAACATCGACGTCGCGGTCAAGCTCGCGGGCGAGCTGGGCTGCCGGGTGCTCAACGCCCTGTACGG
The DNA here is from genome assembly GCF_039536965.1 of Nonomuraea antimicrobica. Lineage (NCBI taxonomy): Bacteria > Bacillati > Actinomycetota > Actinomycetes > Streptosporangiales > Streptosporangiaceae > Nonomuraea > Nonomuraea antimicrobica. Next base: position 187,205 of record NZ_BAAAZP010000187.1, read on the forward strand.
CAACGGCCCCGGCACCGACAAGGACCTGGCCGTGGCGAACCTGCGCAGGGCGGCCGACGCGGCGGCCGGCATCGGCGCGACCGTCGTGGTCGAGGCGCTCAACTCCCACGAGAACCCGAACTATCCGATCACGTCGTCGCGGGCGGCGTTCGAGCTGATCGACGAGGTGGACAGGGAGAACGTGGCCTTCCTGGCCGACCTGTACCACCTCAACCGGATGGGCGAGGACGTGCTCGCGCTCATCGACGGGCACACTTCGCGCTTCGGGCACGTGCAGATCGCCGACGACCCCGGCAGGGGACGGCCGGGGAGCGGGCGGATGCCGTTCCCGGAGATCTTCGCGCGGCTGAGCGCGGCGGGCTACCGCGGGCACGTCGGCCTGGAGTACCGGCACGAGGGACCGGGCGCGTTCGACTGGAGGCAGGCATGAACATCGGGTTCGTCGGCTTGGGGATCATGGGCAGCCCGATGGCGGCCAACCTCCTCAAGGCCGGGCACGAGGTGACCGGATTCGACGTGAGCGCCGAGCGGCTCGAGCAGCTCGCCGGGCTGGGCGGCAAGGGCGCCTCCGGCATCGTGGACGCGGTGGCCGGGGCGGACGTGGTGATCACGATGCTGCCCGACTCGCCGCAGGTGGAGGAGGTCGCGCCGCTCGTCCTCGAGTACGGCAAGCCGAACCTGCTCTACATCGACATGAGCACCATCAAGCCCGAGACCTCCCGCTGGGTGGCCCAGAAGGCGGCGGCCGTCGGAGTGCGCGCGGTCGACGCGCCGGTCAGCGGCGGCGAGCGCGGCGCGATCGACGCCACCCTGTCGATCATGGTCGGCGGGGCGGACGAGGACGTCCAGGCGGCCAGGCCCGTCCTGGAGCGCCTCGGCACCACGATCGTGCACGTCGGCCCCCCGGGGGCCGGCCAGACCGTCAAGGCGGCAAACCAGTTGGTCGTGGGCGGCATCTACGGGCTGGTGGCGGAGGCCATCGTGCTGCTGGAGGCGTCGGGCGTGGACCCGGTGGCCGGGCTCGACGTGCTCGCGGGCGGCCTGGCGGGCTCGCGGATCCTCGAGCTCAAGCGGCACACCATGGTCAAGCGGGAGTTCGCTCCCGGCTTCCGCATCGACCTGCACCACAAGGACATGGGCATCGCCGTCGCCGCCGCCCGCGAGGCCGGCGTGAGCCTGCCGCTCACCGGCCAGGTCGCCCAGCTCGTGGCCGCGGCCCGCGCGCAGGGCCACGGCTCGCTCGACCACTCCGCCCTGCTCAAGGTGATCGAAAGGCTGAACGCATGAGCGAGCGAAGCGAGAGGACACCGGACGCTGTGAGAGTGCCCTGCATGGAGGCCGTGGTCTCGGTGCTGGAGTCGGAGGGGGTGGACACGGTCTTCGGCATCCCCGGGGCGGCCATCCTGCCGCTCTACGCCGCGCTGCAGCACAGCTCGATCCGGCACATCACCGTACGGCACGAGGAGGGCGGCACCCACGCCGCCGACGGATGGGCCAGGGTGACCGGCAACGTCGGCGTCTGCATCGGCACCTCGGGCCCGGCCGGCACCAACATGATCACCGGCCTCTACACCGCGCTCGCCGACTCGATCCCGATCATCTGCGTCACCGGGCAGGCCGCGACCTCCAAGCTGCACCAGGAGGCGTTCCAGGCGGTGGACATCGTGGAGATCGCCCGCCCGGTGACCAAGTGGGCCGTGCAGCTCAAGGAGCCGGCCCAGGCGCCCTGGGTGTTCAGGGAGGCGTTCAGGATCGCCCGCTCGGGACGGCCTGGACCCGTGCTCATCGACCTGCCGATCGACGTCCAGCGCGGCACCTGCCTCTACAACGCCGCCGTGGACGCGCCGCTGCCCGTCGACGTGCCGCAGCCGCTGCCGCAGGCCGTGCGGGCGACCCTTGACCTGATCGAGGAGGCTAGGCGGCCGATCATCCTGGCCGGCGGCGGTGTGATCATCGCCGATGCGACCGACGAGCTGCGCGCGCTGGCCGAGCACCTCCAGGTGCCGGTGCAGGTGACGCTCATGGGCAAGGGCGCCTTCCCCGAGGACCACCCGCTGTTCGCCGGGATGGCCGGCATCCAGACGCAGACGCGGTGGGGCAACGCCGCCTTCCTGGAGAGCGACCTGGTGCTGGCCGTGGGCGCCAGGTTCGGCGACCGGCACACCGGCGAGCTGGACGTCTACCGGCGCGGGCGCAAGTTCGTGCACGTGGACATCGACCCGATGCAGATCGGCCGGGTCTTCGAGCCCGACCTCGGCGTCGTCGGCCACGCCCGGCCGGTGCTGGCCGAGTTGCGCGACGAGGCCCGCCGCAGGGGCGCGCCGCGCGAGCCGGACAAGTGGGTGCGCAAGGTCGGCGAGCTGCGCGGCACCATGGCCCGCCGCGACGACTTCGACGACGTGCCGATCAAGCCGCCCAGGGTGTTCAAGGAGATCAACGAGTTCTTCCCCAGGGACACCACGTTCGTCACCGCCATCGGGCTGTACCAGATCTGGTCCGGCCAGTTCCAGACGACGTACCTGCCCCGCCGGTACCTGGTCTGCGGGCAGGCGGGGCCGCTGGGCTGGGAGGTGCCCGCGGCCATGGGGGTCAAGCTGGCCCACCCGGAGCGCCAGGTGGTGGCGGTGGTCGGCGACTACTCCTTCCAGTTCCTCATGGAGGAGGTGGCGGTCGCGGCCCAGTACCGGATCCCGTTCGTCATCGTCATGATCAACAACGAGTACCTGGGGCTGATCCGGCAGGCGGAGCTTCCCTACGGCATGAACTACGCCGTCGACCTGCACTACGGAGAGGGCGGCATCGACCATGTCAAGGCGATGGAGGCGTTCGGCTGCCCGGCGCGCCGGGTGGAGCTGCCCGGCGACCTTCGCGACGCACTGGCCTGGGCCTCCGAGGAGGCGGCGCGCGAGCGGCTGCCGGTGCTGGTGGAGGTGATGGTGGAGCGCGAGGCGAACGCCGCCATGGGCCCCTCGCTGGAGGCGATCAAGGAGTTCGAGCCGCTGCCCGAGCTCATCACCGCCGACTGGTCCGACTGAGGAGGATGGACATGCGGCTCAAGCCGGGTACGTCATGGCAGGACGCGTACGAGCAGTGCTGCTCGGCGGCCCCCGAGGCATTCCACGACGACCGGGTGCTGAACCACTGGGGCGGCATCTGGCACCGCGACGGGCGCCCCGTGCCCGGCTTCTCGCCACTCGACGGCACCGCCATCGCGGGCCCGCCCCGGCTCGACCGGGCCGGCGCGGGCCGTGCCGTGGCGGGCGCGGCGGAGGAGCACAAGCGGTGGCGCTACCTGCCGCTGTCCGAGCGCAAGGCCATGGTGTCGGCGGCCGTGGAATCCATGGCCGCGCACCGTGACCTGCTGGCCCTGCTGCTGGTCTGGGAGATCGGCAAGCCGTGGAAGACGGCCCGCGCGGACGTGGACCGCTGCCTGGACGGCGTGCGCTGGTACGTCCAGGAGATCGACCGCATGGTGGTCGGGCGCACCCCCCTGCCCGGCCCGGTCAGCAACATCGCGAGCTGGAACTACCCGATGAGCGTGCTCATGCACGCCATGCTCGTGCAGGCGCTGGCCGGCAACGCGGTGATCGCCAAGACCCCTACCGACGGCGGCCTGTGCTGCCTGACCCTGGCCAGCGCGCTGGCCGTACGGGAGGGGCTGCCGTTCACACTGGTCAGCGGGGGCGGCTCCGAGCTGTCTCCGGTGCTGGTCGGGGCGCGCTCGCTGGGCTGCGTGTCGTTCGTGGGCGGCCGGAGCGCCGGCGGCAAGGTGGCGACCTCGCTGGCCGACCTCGGCCGCCGGCACGTCCTGGAGCAGGAGGGGCTCAACTCCTGGGGCGTGTGGGAGTACGACGACTGGGACCTGCTGTCGCGCCAGATCCGCGCCTCCTTCGACTACGCCAAACAGCGCTGCACCGCCTACCCGCGCTTCGTCGTGCAGCGCTCGCTGTTCCACCGGTTCCTCGGCGCCTACCTGGACGCCGTGGGCTCGCTGCGCTTCGGGCACCCGCTGGCGGTCGCGGACCCGGACGACCCGCTGCCCGAGCTGGACTTCGGGCCCCTCATCAACGCCTCGAAGGCCAAGGAACTGGCCGACCAGGTGGACGAGGCCGTGGCCAGGGGCGGCGTGCCGGTGCACCGGGCGTCGCTCGACGACGGGCACTTCCTGCCCGGTCAGGACGTCTCGGCGTACTTCGCCCCGACGGCGCTGCTCAACCCGCCCCCCTCCTCGCCCCTGCACCACGCCGAGCCGTTCGGCCCGGTGGACACGATGGTGCTGGTGGACACCGAGGCCGAGCTGCTGGCCGCCATGAACGCCAGCAACGGAGCCCTGGTGGCCACGCTCTCCTGCGACGACGAGGACACCTTCAACCGCCTGGCGCCCGAGGTGCGCGCGTTCAAGGTCGGTCACAACCGGCCGCGCTCACGCGGGGACCGCGAGGAACTGTTCGGCGGGCTCGGCGCGTCGTGGCGGGGCGCGTTCGTGGGCGGCGAACTGCTCGTCCGCGCCGCCACCACCGGCCCGGACGGTGAACGCCTGCCCGGCAACTTCCCGAGCTACACGCTGCTGCCTTAGCGCTCACCAGCGCTACTCGACGCTGCCTCAGGCGGCCCCGAGGGCCCTCCGGCGCGGGAGGGCCCTCCAGGGCCCCTGGAGCCTTTCAGAGCGCCTAGAAGGCGCCGAAGCGGGTCGCCACGAGCAGGACGAGAAACGTCAGCATGGCGACCCGCAGCAGCCTGCCCGCGACGCCCAGCGACGGCCACGACAGGTAGGCCAGCCACCCCACGAACGCGATCACCGGCAGCACCGCCACGCCGCCCAGCGGATTGGCCACGGCGAACCCCGCCAGCAGCAGGATCACCAGCACGACGGGCGCCACCCACCGGGGCACCTGCGTGAACAGGAACGCCATCGGCACCGCGCTGCGCTGCTCGACCGCCTTGCGCAGGCCGGTCGCGCCCGGCGTGAAGAACTGCTCGCCCTGGGGCAGCGGGCGGCGCTTGTTGTCAGGGGCCACGTAACAGAGCCTACGGGAGTTCGCACGTCTTGTGCGGTGTACGCCTCTAGGCTGGTCGGGTGCTCGCCGTGATCCGATACACCGTTCCAGAGTCCCAGTCCCAAGACTTCGTCAAGCAGGGCCACACGATCCTTGACACGTTCGCCTCGCAGCCCGGCTACCTGCGCGGCAGACTCGCCCGCTCGGTCGACGAGCCCAACCTCTGGGCGCTGGTCACGGAGTGGGAGGGCGCCGGCTTCTACCGCAGGGCGCTGTCGGCCGCGCGGATGGTGATGTATCCGCTCATGATTCTCATGCTCAACGAGCCCAGCGCGTTCGAGGACGTCTACACGCGGGACGGGGCGTAGCATTTACTCGCGCGCGAGAGCGGGTGACCGTCCCCTAAGCTGGGATCTCACCAATTTCCCTCGCCGACCTCCAGCCGGAAAGAGAATCAACCACATGGCACGACGCACCGACGTCATGGACACCATCGTCAGCCTCGCCAAGCGCCGCGGGCTCGTTTACCCGTCGAGCGAGATCTACGGCGGACTGCGCGCGTCGTGGGACTATGGTCCACTGGGTGTCGAGCTGAAGAACAACGTCAAGCGGCAGTGGTGGCTGTCGATGGTCCAGTCGCGCGACGACGTGGTGGGCCTCGACTCCTCCGTGGTCCTCGCGCCCGAGGTGTGGCGGGCCAGCGGCCACGTCGACACCTTCACCGACCCGCTGACCGAGTGTCTGTCCTGCCACAAGCGCTTCCGTGCCGACCACCTGATCGAGGCGTACGAGGAGAAGAACGGCAAGGTGCCCGAGGGCGGCCTGGCCGACATCACCTGCCCCAACTGCGGCAACAAGGGCACCTTCACCGAGCCCCGGCAGTTCAGCGGCCTGCTGAAGACCTTCCTCGGCCCGGTCGAGGACGAGTCGGGCCTGGCCTACCTGCGGCCCGAGACCGCGCAGGGCATCTTCATCAACTACCTCAACGTGCAGCAGTCGGCCCGCAAGAAGATCCCGTTCGGCATCGGCCAGATCGGCAAGTCGTTCCGCAACGAGATCACCCCGGGCAACTTCATCTTCCGCACGCGCGAGTTCGAGCAGATGGAGATGGAGTTCTTCGTCAAGCCGGGCACCGACGAGGAGTGGCACCAATACTGGATCGACGAGCGCTTCCGCTGGTACTCCGACCTCGGCATCAACAAAGACAACCTGCGCCTCTACGAGCACCCGAAGGACAAGCTGTCCCACTACGCCAAGCGCACGGTCGACGTCGAATACCGCTTCAACTTCACCGGCTCCGAGTGGGGTGAGCTGGAGGGCATCGCCAACCGCACCGACTTCGACCTCACCGCCCACTCCAAGGCGTCCGGCGCCGACCTCAGCTTCTTCGAGCAGGACAGCGGGGAGCGCTACATCCCCTACGTCATCGAGCCCGCGGCCGGTGTCGACCGCGCCACGCTGACGTTCCTGCTCGACGCCTACAGCGAGGACGAGGCGCCCAACGCCAAGGGCGTCATGGAGAAGCGCACGGTCATGCGGCTCGACCACCGGCTCGCCCCGGTCAAGGCCGCGGTGCTGCCCCTGTCGCGCAACGCCGACCTGTCGCCGAAGGCCCGCGACCTGGCCGCCCAGCTCCGCCGCCGGTGGAACGTCGAGTTCGACGACGCGGGCGCGATCGGCCGCCGCTACCGCCGTCAGGACGAGATCGGCACGCCGTTCTGCATCACCGTCGACTTCGACACGCTCGAAGACCAGGCGGTGACGATCCGCGAGCGCGACTCGATGGGGCAGGAGCGCATCTCCATCGACGGCGTGGAGTCCTACCTGCGCCAGCACCTCAACGACTGAGCCACACGAGGCGCCCGACGGGCCGTCCACCGGTGTCACGGTGGGCGGCCCGTTCGCGTGCCCGCACGTCCGCGGGCGGCCGTTTCGCGTGGAGGACCAGGGGCGATACCAACCGAAAAACCGTGTAAAGGCGGCGGTTACGCGGGTTTTCGCGGTCGCTTGATGACATGCGTCCTAAGCCGATACGGCCCATACGAGGGACGAGGAATCCATGCGTACATCACGTTTCGCTCTTGTGTTGCTCGCCGCCGCCGCGGTGCTCATGACGGGCAGCGCCGCGTTCGCCGACCCGGAGCCGACCGCTCTTGAACTGCGCGTGGTCGTGGACGACTGCCACCACGGAAGTGTCCAGCCATGACCGACCCGGCACTGCTCGAAAGGGCCCTGTTCGAGGTCAAGCGGGTGATCGTCGGGCAGGACCACATGGTCGAGCGGCTGCTCGTGGCGGTGCTCGCCAAGGGGCACTGCCTGCTCGAAGGCGTCCCCGGCATCGCCAAGACGCTGGCCGCCGAGACCATGGCCACGGTGGTCGGGGGGACGTTCGCCCGCATCCAGTTCACCCCGGACCTGGTGCCGTCCGACATCATCGGCACCCGGATCTACCGGCCCTCCACCGAGTCGTTCGACATCGAGCTGGGGCCGGTCATGGTCAACCTGCTGCTCGCCGACGAGATCAACCGGGCGCCGGCGAAGGTGCAGTCCGCCCTGCTGGAGATCATGGCCGAGCGCCAGGTCAGCATCGGCGGCGTCACCCACCAGGTGCCCAGGCCGTTCCTGGTGCTGGCCACCCAGAACCCGATCGAGTCGGAGGGCGTCTACCACCTGCCGGAGGCGCAGCGCGACCGCTTCCTCATGAAGATCGACGTGGACTATCCCAGCGAGTCGGAGGAGCTGGCGATCGTCTACCGCATGAGCGTGGACCCGCCCACGCCCCAGAGCATCCTCGGCCCGGCGCAGGTCGTCGCGCTGCAGCGCCGGGCCGAGGAGGTCTTCGTGCACCACGCGGTCGCCGAGTACGCCGTCCGCCTGGTCTACGCCACCCGCGACCCCGACCGCTACGGCGTCCAGGACGCGGGCCGGCTGCTGGCCTTCGGGGCCAGCCCCAGGGCCACGCTCGGCCTCCTGGCGGCCGGCCGGGCGCTCGCGCTCATGCGCGGACGCGACTACGTGCTGCCCGAGGACGTACGGGACCTGGCGCACGACGTCATGGCGCACCGGCTGGTGCTCTCCTTCGACGCGCTGGCCGACGGGGTGCAGCCCAGGCAGATCGTGGACCGGGTGCTGGCCGCCGTGCCGCTGCCCGTCATCGCCCCCCAGCAGCAGGACGCCGTGGCATGAGGCCGTACCTGATGGCCGAGCCCGCGCTGCGCCGGCTCGAGCTGACGATCACCAGGAGGCTGGATGGACTGCTCCAGGGCGAACACCTCGGCCTGGTGCCAGGTCCGGGCAGCGAACCGGCGGAGTCCCGGCCGTACCAGCCGGGCGACGACGTGCGGCGGATGGACTGGAACGTCACCGCCCGCACCAACGAGCCGCACGTCCGGGACCTGGTCGCCGACCGGGAGCTGGAGATCTGGGCGCTGCTCGACGCCAGCGCGAGCATGGACTTCGGCACCGTGGCCATGGAGAAACGGGAGCTGGCCGTGGCGGCCCTGGCCGCGGTCGGCTTCCTCACCCAGCGCACGGGCAACCGGATCGGCACCCACCTGCTGCACGGCGGCGGCGTCAGGACGCTGCCCGCCCGGACGGGCCGGCCGCACCTGATGGCGCTGCTGCAGGCCGCGTTCGCGCTGCCGCGCACCCCGCCGGGGGTGGCCGAGCCGCTGCTCGGCGTGGCGGCCGAGCAGCTCGGCCGGGTGATGCGGCGGCGCGGGCTGGCCGTGGTCGTGTCGGACTTCCTCGACACCCCCGAGACCTGGGAGCTGCCGCTGCGCAGGCTCGTCGCCCGCCACCAGGTGCTCGCCGTGGAGGTGCTCGACCCGCGCGAGCTGACCCTGCCGGACGTGGGCATCCTCACGCTGATCGACCCGGAGACCGGACGGCGGCGCGAGGTCGCCACCGGCAACGCCCGCCTGCGCCGCAGGTACGCGGAGGCCGCCGCCGCGCAGCGCGACGCCATCGCGGGGGCGCTGCGCCGGGCCGGGGCCACCCATCTGCGGCTGCGTACCGACCGGGACTGGGTGCGTGACCTGGTCAAGCACGTCATGGCCCAGCGCCGCCTGGCCACGCTGGCCGCCAGCCCGTCCCGCCGGGGACGGGCGCCGAGCGGGGGAGGTGACGCGGCGTGAGCCTCCTCGCGCCCCTGTGGCTGTTGCTGCTCGTGCCGGTGGCCCTGCTCGCCCTCGCATACGTGCTCATGGCCCTGCGCAGCCGGACCTCGTACGCGGTGCGCTTCACCAACCTCGACCTGCTCGACAAGGTGGCGCCGCGGCGGCCGGGATGGCGCAGGCACGTGCCGGCGGCGGCGCTGCTGCTCATGTTCGCCCTGCTCGTGGTGGGCTTCGCCCGTCCGACGGCCGAGGTGCAGGTGCCCAGGGAGCGGGCGACGATCATGGTGGCGTTCGACGTGTCGGCGTCCATGGGCGCGACCGACGTGGCGCCCAACCGGTTCGAGGCGGCCAAGCAGGCGGCCAGGCAGTTCGTCCAGGGGCTGCCGGAGCGGTTCAACCTGGGGCTGGTGTCGTTCTCGGGGGCGGCCTCGGTCGCCGTGCCGCCCACCACGGACCGGCAGACCGTGCTGGACGCGCTGGAGCGGCTCAGCACCGACTCGGGCACCGCCATCGGCGAGGCCGTCTTCACCTCGCTGGAGGCCATCGCCGCCCTCGACTCGGAGGAGGAGACGCCGCCCGCGCACATCGTGCTGCTGTCCGACGGCTCCAACACCACCGGCCGCACGGTGAGCGACGCGGCGGCCGAGGCGACGTCGCGGGGTGTCCCGGTCACCACCATCGCCTACGGCACCCCGGACGGCGTCATCAGCCTGTCGGGCAGGGACGTCCCGGTGCCGGTGGACGGGCCCGCCCTGCGCGGCCTGGCCGAGGCGGCGGGCGGCGGCTTCTACGAGGCTGCCAGCGGCGGCGAGTTGCAGGCGGTCTACGAGGACATCGGCACGTCGGTCGGCTATCGCACCGAGGTTCAGGAGGTCTGGCAGTGGTTCGTGGGGGCTGGGCTCATCTTCGCGCTGATCGCGGCGATGACGTCGATGCTGTGGTTCTCGAGGTTGCCATGAGGGGGCTGGGCAGGCCGCGCGGGCCGGAGTTCCGCACGCTGCCGGTGGGCGTCCGCCAGGAGGTCCTGGGGAACGACGGGACGCTTCCTGCGCAGGGCGGCGTCGTCGTACCGGCCCCGAGCACGCCCACGAGCACACTCACGGGGTCGCCGCACCGGGGACGCGTCCTGGTCGCCGCCGCGCTCGTCGCGGCGCTCACCGGGGCGGCGGCGGGCGTGGCGGGGGCCCGGCTCTTCGAAGGGTCCGAGCCGGCCCCCGTCACGGCCCTGCCCAGGGCCGCGCCCGCGCCCGCGACCGGCCTGTCCGGGCTGAGCGCGACGGCGGCCCAGGTGCTGCCCAGCGTGGTCTCCGTGGAGACGCGCAGCTCGGGCGGCTCGGGCTTCGTGGTGGACGCCCTCGGCCACATCCTCACCAACGCCCATGTGGTCAGCGGCAGCAGCCAGGTGACGGTGGTGCTCAACGACGGCAGCAGGCTGAGCGCCGACGTGATCGGCGCGGACGACGACGAGGACCTCGCGGTGCTGGAGGTCGCCTATCCTGGGGAGCTGACACCCGCCACGCTCGGCAGGTCCTCCGACCTGTCCGTGGGCGACGAGGTGCTCGCCATCGGCTCCCCGCTGGGCCTGTCGGGCACCGTCACGGCCGGCATCGTCAGCGCCCTCGACCGGGAGGTACGCCTCGGCGGCTCCCCGCGTACGGCGGTGCAGACCGACGCCTCCATCAACCCGGGCAACTCCGGCGGCCCCCTGGTGAACGCCCGTGGCGAGGTCGTCGGGGTCAACACCGCGATCGCGGCGAGCAGGGGCGGCGGCAACATCGGCATCGGCTTCGCCATCCCCATCGACCGGGCGGCGCCCGTCGCCGAACGGATCATCCGCGACTAGGTTCACCGAACTAGGGTTCAAGGCATGCGACTGCTTGTGGTGGAGGACGAGGAGGACCTGGTCGACGCGCTGCGCGTCGGCCTCGTCCGGGCGGGTTACGCGGTCGACGTCGCCTACGACGCGCCGTCCGCGCACGAGAAGATACAGGTCAACACCTACGACCTGGTCCTGCTCGACCTCAACCTGCCCGGCGGCGACGGGTTCCAGCTCTGCCGCACCGTACGCGCGGCGGGCCATGGGGCGCGGATCATCATGGTGACCGCCCGCGACCGGCTCGACGACCGCGTACGCGGCCTCGACGAGGGCGCCGACGACTACCTCGTCAAGCCGTTCGCCTTCCCCGAGCTGCTGGCCCGGGTGCGGGCACTCCTGCGCAGGGACACCGGCGGCCGCACCTCCGTGCTCCAGGTGGGCGGGCTGCGCATCGACACGGCCCGGCTGGAGGTGTCACTTGACGGCCGCTCGCTGGCGCTGACCCCCAAGGAGTACGGCGTGCTGCACTACCTGATGACCAGGCCGGGCCACGTCGTGTCGTCGGAGGAGCTGCTCGAACACGTCTGGGACGAGCACACCGATCCGTTCACCAGCACCGTGCGCGTCACGGTCGGCAACCTGCGCCGCAAGCTCCAGGAAGAGGGCCTGATCGAGACCGTGATCAGCCGGGGCTACCGGCTCAAGGAGCCCTCTTCATGATCCACACCATCCGCTTCCGGATCACCGTGCTCTACTCGGGCCTGCTGTTCGTGCTGGCCGCGCTGGTGCTCGGCGGCATCTACTTCGCCGTCTCCAAGACCACCGATCAGCGCCCGGTCACGACCGAGTTCGCCAAGACCTACAGCGGCACCCAGTACCTGGGCAAGCGCGAGGTGGTCTTCGTCGAGGAGGTCGAGAACGCGGTCAACGTCGAGACGATGGCCACCCTGCGCAACTACTCGCTGCTCACGCTGGCCGGCCTGTACGTCGCCAGCCTGGGCATCGGCTGGGTGCTGGCCGGGCGGGTACTGCGTCCCGTGCGGTCGATCACGCGTACGACGGAGGAGATCCAGGCCACCGACCTGAAGCGGCGGATCAAGCTGAGCGGCCCGCGCGACGAGCTGAAAGACCTGGCCGACACCATCGACACCATGCTCGACCGCCTGGAGTCGGCGTTCAGCGCCCAGCGCCAGCTCATCGACGACGCCTCGCACGAGCTGCGCAGCCCGCTGACCATCATCCGGGCCAACGTGGACGCCGTCCTGGCCGCCCCCGACGCCAGCGAGGACGAGCGGACCAGGGCCGTGGCCATCGTCGACCGCGCGACCACCCGCATGACCACGCTCGTGGAGGACCTGCTGGCCACCGCCAGACGGCAGGGCACCGCGTTCGCCGACGCCGACCTCGACCTGTCCAGGGTGGTGGGGGAGGCGTGCGAGGAGTACGCGACCCCGGCCGCCGCCCGGGGCGTGACGATCACTCGCGACCTGGGCGCCGGCCTGGAGATGACCGGCGACTCCGACGCGCTGCGCCGCTCGGTGGCGAACCTGCTCTCCAACGCCGTCCGCCTCTCGCCGCCCGGCGGCACGATCAGGGCGGCGGCGGGCCGGACGGACGGGTGGCTGTGGGTGGCGGTCCGCGACGACGGCCCCGGCCTGCGGGAGGCCGACCAGGAGCGGGTGTTCGACCGCTTCTGGCGGGCCGAGGGCAGCCGCAGGGACCGGCACACCGGTCTGGGCCTGGCGATCGTCCGGCAGATCGTGGAGTCGCACGGAGGGCGCGTGGCGGTGTTCTCGCGGCTCGGCGAGGGGGCCACGTTCGTGTTGTGGCTGCCGCCGCGCGACGGCGTGCCCGGCACGCCACCCGAGGACAGCCCTCTGCGCTGACCGCCCCGACGCCGTGTCCCGGGCTTGGCGGGAGTGGCCGCAGGCCCTTCCCGGTGGGGGTGTGATCTGATTCCGCGCCCGGCGCCCGCCTTTTCTCAAGAATTGGTGTAAACCAATTGGTCTAATCCAATTTTCGACCATCGGCCGGATAATTGGATTAGACCTGTTCATAGCCCTTGACCAGCGCGAACGCCGACCAGAGTGGGGAGTGAAGTTTCGTCACCAATTTCGCCGGTAGAGTCCGGATCAGAGGCGTTCGATTGGAGCTGTGGTGGCCAAGTACGTTTACGATTTCACCGAGGGCAACAGGAATCTCAAGGACCTTCTCGGCGGTAAGGGAGCCAACCTCGCCGAAATGACCAACCTCGGGCTGCCCGTTCCCCCCGGGTTCACGATCACCACCGAGGCGTGCCGCCACTACCTGTCGGCGGGCTCCGTACCGGACGGGCTGGACCGGGAGGTCGCCGGGCATCTGGCGGCGCTGGAGTCGCGGATGGGCAGGAAGCTCGGGCAGGCCGACGACCCGCTGCTGGTGAGCGTGCGCTCCGGGGCGAAGTTCTCCATGCCGGGGATGATGGAGACCGTACTCAACATCGGCCTCAACGACGAGTCGGTCCACGGCCTGGCCAAGCAGGCGGGCGGCAACGACCGCTTCGCCTGGGACTCCTACCGCAGGCTCATCCAGATGTTCGGCAAGACCGTCCTCGGCATCGACGGCGACCTGTTCGAGGACGCGCTCGACGCGCTCAAGGGCCGCCGCCCCGACACCGGCCTCGACGCGGGCGAGCTGCAGCGGCTCGTGGAGACGTACAAGGGGATCGTCCGCGAGCAGACCGGCCGGGAGTTCCCCACCGACCCGCGCGAGCAGATGCGCCTGGCCGTCATGGCCGTCTTCGACTCCTGGAACGCCCCGCGCGCCATCCTCTACCGCCGCCAGGAACGCATCCCCGCCGACCTCGGCACCGCCGTCAACATCATGGCCATGGTCTTCGGCAACTACGGCGACGACTCCGGCACCGGCGTGGCCTTCACCCGCGACCCCGGCTCGGGCCGGCAGGGCATCTACGGCGACTACCTGCAGAACGCCCAGGGCGAGGACGTGGTGGCCGGCATCCGCAACACGATCCCCCTGGAAGACCTCGAACGCATCGACCCGCCCTCCTACGACCAGCTCGTCTCCATCATGGAGACCCTGGAGAACCACTACCGCGACCTGTGCGACATCGAGTTCACGATCGAGCGCGGCACGTTGTGGATGTTGCAGACGCGGGTCGGCAAGCGTACGGCGGCGGCCGCCTTCCGCATCGCCACCCAGCTCGTCGACCAGGGCCTGATCACCATGGACGAGGCCGTCACCCGCGTCACCGGCGACCAGCTCGCGCAGCTCATGTTCCCCCGCTTCGACCACGGCGCGGAGAAGAAGAAGATCGCCAGGGGCATGAACGCCTCGCCCGGCGCCGCCGTCGGCAAGGTCGTCTTCTCCTCCGAGCGGGCCGTGGAGCTGGCCGGCCGGGGCGAGGACGTCATCCTCGTCCGCCGCGAGACCAACCCCGACGACCTGGCCGGCATGATCGCCGCCAGGGGCATCCTGACCAGCCGGGGCGGCAAGACCTCGCACGCCGCCGTGGTGGCGCGCGGGATGGGCAAGACGTGCGTGTGCGGGGCCGAGGAGCTGGAGGTCCTGACGGCCGAGCGGCGCTTCTCCGCCCCGGGCGGCGTGGTGGTCTCCGAGGGCGACGTCATCTCCATCGACGGCACCACGGGCGAGGTCTTCCTCGGGGAGGTCCCGGTCGTCGACTCGGCCGTGGTCGAGTACTTCGAGGGCGCCGAGCCCGACGACGAACTCGTCAAGGCGGTGGACCGGGTCATGCGCCACGCGGACGGGGCCAGGCGGCTCGGCGTGCGGGCCAACGCCGACACCCCGGAGGACGCGGCCCGCGCCCGCCGCTTCGGCGCGCAGGGCATCGGGCTGTGCCGTACGGAGCACATGTTCCTCGGCGAGCGCCGCCGGCTGGTGGAGGAGCTGGTCCTGGCCACCACGGACGAGGAGCGCCAGGTGGCCCTGGACGCCCTGGAGCCGCTCCAGAAGGCCGACTTCGTGGGCATCTTCCAGGCCATGAACGGCCACCCCGTCACCATCCGCCTGATCGACCCGCCCCTGCACGAGTTCCTGCCCGACCTCGTGGACCTCTCGGTCAAGGCGGCCACGCACGAGGCCACCGGCAAGGACCGCAGGCTCCTGGCCGCGGTCAAGCGCCTGCACGAGCAGAACCCGATGCTGGGCCTGCGCGGCGTCCGTCTCGGGCTGGTGATCCCCGGCCTGTTCGCGATGCAGGTCAGGGCCATCGCCCAGGCGGCGGCCGAGGTGCCGGGGGCCCGGCCGGAGATCATGATCCCGCTGGTGGCGGCCGTGCAGGAGCTGGAGTCCGTACGCGAGGAGGCCGTCCAGATCCTCGCGGAGGAGGGCGTGGCGGCGCTGATCGGCACCATGATCGAGGTCCCCAGGGCGGCGCTCACGGCGGCCCAGATAGCCGAGGCCGCCGAGTTCTTCTCCTTCGGCACCAACGACCTGACCCAGATGGTGTGGGGCTTCTCCCGCGACGACGTCGAGTCGGCCTTCTTCTCCCGCTACCTGGACCTGGGCATCTTCGGCGTCTCCCCGTTCGAGACCCTCGACAGGGAGGGGGTGGGCCGGCTGATCGAGATCGCGGTGGCGGAGGGCAGGTCGGCCCGGCCGGACCTGCATCTGGGCATCTGCGGGGAGCACGGGGGAGACCCCGACTCGGTGCACTTCTGCCACGAGGCGGGTCTCGACTACGTGTCGTGCTCGCCGTTCAGGATCCCGGTGGCCCGCCTGGAGGCCGGCCGCGCCGCTCTCTCCAGGACCGACTCCGACACCCGCTGACGGACGCCTGAGCCGCCCTGGACCGCATGCTGGGCGCGGGCAGGGCGGTCGGGGCGGTCGGGGTGGTCGGGGCGGTCGGGGGGCGGCGCGGGGGAACCCGGCCCCCTCCGCCGCCGGAGGTCACGCGGGCGTGGGCTCGTCGTCCCAGTCGGGCAGCGTCACCGTCCCGGACTGCCAGTCGCGCCGCAGGATCGCGTAGCCCACCGAGTCGTGCACGGTGCCGTCCGGCGCCGGCCAGGACTCCCGGTAGTGGGACTCCTTCACGTATCCGCACCTGAGGAAGACCACCCGCATCGCGACGTTGTCCTTCCTGGTGCTCCCCTCGATCCGGGTGGCCTCGGGGAACTCCGTGAAGACGTAGGAGGTCAGCAGGCGCACCGCCGCCGTGCCCAGCCCGCGCCCCCGCCACGCCTCCCCGACGCGCAGGTCGAACATGGGCGTGCCGTCGGTGAGGTCGAACAGGCGCACCAGACCGGCCCGCTCCCCGTCGGCGAGCAGCCAGAACGTCCGGTTCTCCGCGTCGTCGTAGCGCCCTTCCTCGACCCGCCGCCGGATCGCCGCCGCGTCCTGGACCCCGGCGTGGAAGGGCCATTCCGCACCGGTCAGGAAGTCGACCAGCGCGTCGGTGTCGCCGGGTGTGAACCGCGAGAGCTGTATGGACATGAGGAGGATCATTCTCGGGCGCGGCGCACACGGTCAAACCATTAATAGTCAGACCATAATCGCATTTTTACGCCGCGCCATAAATGCGGGTGGATCTCCTACAGGGAGCGGCCGTCCCCGCGGCCCGCCGTCACCGCGAGCCGCGACAGGTCGTCCCCGCCGACGATCACCGCGCCCGGCCGGGTCTGCGCGAGCCAGGAGTCGGGCACGGTGAAGGGGGCGAGCACCCGGTCGTACGGGGCCCGCTCGGGGCAGCCGCGTGCCAGGTCACCCATCACCAGGTACGGCCGCACCCCGGCGGCGGCCAGGTTGCGTCCGGCCGCCGAGGCCACCACCGCGTCGGACTCGACCGACGTCACGCTGCCCGAGTCGCCCGTCAGCCGGCACAGCAGCGCGGTGATCCACCCGCTGCCCGTGCCCACCTCCAGCACCCGCAGCCCCGGACGGGAATCGAGCAGCTCCAGCAGGTCGACGACGCGGCTGGGCGCGGGGTTGACGCACGTGTACGCGGTGCCGCCGCGGCCCTCGCCGGGCGGCGTGGCGAGCTGCTGCGTGCCGAGCTGCGTGGCGACCGGCGTGGTGACCGGTGTGGCGATCGGCACGGCCGAGTAGACGGCGTCCCACCAGGTCTGCGGATCGATCTCCCGGTCGATCGGCGTCGCGTCGCCGTGGTCGTCGAGCGCCAGCCCCTGATCCGGGACGAACCAGTGGCGCGGCACCTTCCGCAACGCCTGCTCGATGGCCCCGCTGGCGCGCGGCCGCCGCTCGGCGATGCCCGCGATCATCCCCTCCAGTCGCCACGCGATGTGCGGCAGAGTCGCCGAGCCCTTCCTGGTGCCACCGTCCTGCCTGCTCACAGCGCCTCCTCTGGGCGGAGAATGCTCAGGGTGACCGTAAAGCCACAGACGGCGACCTGGCAAGATGCTTGGGAAAAACCGGCCTACCTGGACGTGATCGTTTTTCGCGTCGGGCACGGCAGGCCAGGTCGGCGCCGGGCAGCCCACCGGCCGGGCCAGGGCAGGAGCCAGGGGCAGGGCGAGAGCGAGGGCGAAGGGCCGGGTAGGGCGCAGTGTCGGCGCAGGGCCGGCGCAGGGCCGGGGCAGAGCCGAGGGCCGGGTCAGCGGACCCCGGCCGGGCTGGGCTCCTCCAGGGGCACGTAGTCGTGGCGCATCCCGTGGTCACCCAGCCACTGCCGCAGGCCCGCCACCGCCGCCGGGTTGGCGGCCACCTGGGCCGCGTACTCGGTCAGCGCCACCTCCTCCCCGTCGTCGAACAGCAGCCGCGCGGGCCCCGACCACGACAGCGTCCACCTGGCCTGGCCGAGCTGGATCAGCACCGCCTCCAGCGCCTGCACCAGCACCCCGGACAGCAGCGTGCCGGACGGGTTCCAGCCCTGCTCGCGCAGCCTGGCCTCCAGCTCCGCCTGCCGCCCCCTGGCGATGGCCTCGAACGCCGCGTCCAGGTATGGCCGCGTCGCCCCCATGACCTGCTGGCCCGCCACCGCCAGGTCGCGCAGGGCGTCGGCGTTGCGGCCGGCGTACATGCCCTCCGCCACCAGCTCCTCCCACGACACCGGGCGCAGCGTCGCCAGGGCCTCCTGCGTCCACATCGACTGCTCCACGGCCTGCACCGCCACGTTGGGGTCGGCCAGCAGCGTCAGGGCCGAGCGCGGGTCGGGGACGTGCTGCGGCTCCGGCACCTGCTCGATCGCGGCCAGGCGCTCGGTCAGGCTCGGGTGCGAGTCGTACGGGGAGACCTCCTCCGGCTGCTCGTTCAGCTTGGCGATCTCCGCCTGCCGGCCGGGGTCGGTCATCAGCGCGTGGAACCCGCCGAACACCCCCGCCGGCCTGACCCCGCCCCTGCCCGCCATGACCAGGTAGTTGCCGACGAACACGTCCCAGCCGGCCGCGGTGGCGTGGATCTTGCGCAGCGCGCCCGCCATGGCCTGCCGGCCGCCGATCGCCACGGCGAACCGGTCGGCCTCCAGCTCCTGCCTACGCGAGACGGCCTGCGAGACCCGCAGGTAGAGCTTGGCGTACCAGGTGAACACCCGCTGGATGAACGGGTGGTTGCGCAGGCCCTGGACGGTGGCGATGAGCGAGACCCGGCCCCGGTAGACCGGCGCGCCCAGGCGGGTGTGCGCGCCGCTGTAGTGGCCGAGCTCGTGCCCGAGCACCGCCCGCATCTCGTCCACGGTCAGCGTCTGCAACAGCGGCAGCCCGATGTACATGCGCCGCCGCGTCGCCCTGAGCCCCAGGAACCGCGTGTCCTCCGAGACGGCCGCGTTCACCTCGGCGACCAGGCGGATCTCGTCCGGCGGGGCCGTACGCACGCGCTGGGCCAGCTCCTCGACCGTCTGCCACAACACCGGCTCGTGCTCGCGGCCGACCGCCACGCCCGGCTGCTCGCCGCCGGAGCGGCGGCTGACCATGATCAGCGCCCGCACGAGCGCGGCCGCGGCCAGCGAGAGCGCGATCGCGTACTGGAGGAGGTTGGTCTGGAACTGGACGAGGAACAGCACGTCGAGGAAGATCGCGGCCGCCAGCGTGAGGCCGACCAGCACGTAGAAGCCGGCGAGCAGGGTAAAGGCCAGCACCGCTCGGAACGCTGTCGTCATGGAGGAGGGCTCCCGGGGAATGGTTCTCGCGAGGCTCGACACTAGCGGAGACCTGAAACTGGATAAAATCACATCACTTATGCCGTACTACGACGAGCACGATCAGGAGCGTTGGGTTCCGGAACCTCCCGGCAATCCTGAACGCTCCGCGTTCGGACGCGACCGGGCCCGCGTGCTGCACAGCGCCGCGCTGCGCAGGCTGGCCGCGAAGACGCAGGTCGTAGGCCCGGGGGAGACCCTCGGCGGTGGCCAGCACATCCCGCGCACCCGGCTGACCCACTCGCTCGAATGCGCTCAGGTGGGCCGCGAGATGGGCGCCGCGCTCGGCGTCGACCCCGACCTGGTGGAGACCGCCTGCCTGGCCCATGACCTGGGACATCCGCCGTTCGGGCACAACGGCGAGGTGGCGCTCAACGCGCTGTCTGCCTCGTGCGGCGGCTTCGAGGGCAACGCGCAGAGCCTGCGCCTGCTCACCAGGCTGGAGGCCAAGGTGCTCACCGAGGACGGCCGCAGCGCCGGTCTCAACCTGACCCGCGCCGCCCTCGACGCCTCGATCAAATATCCGTGGACGTGCCGCACCTCGCCCAAGTTCGGCGTGTACGACGACGACCTGCCGGTGTTCTCCTGGATCAGGGACGGCGCCCCGGAGGGCAGGGTGAGCTTCGAGGCGCAGATCATGGACTGGGCCGACGACGTCGCCTACTCCGTGCACGACCTGGAGGACGCCCTGCACATGGGCCACGTCATCCCCGAGGCCCTCCAGTCGCCCGTCGAGCGCGCCCAGGTGTGCGAGACCGCCCGCACCTGGTACGCCCCCGGCACCGAGCTCAACGAGCTGGAGGAGGTCTTCGCCCGGCTGATCGCCACCCCGCTCTGGCCGCGCCGCTTCGAGGCCACGCTCGCCGACCTCGCCGGGCTCAAGGCCCTCACCAGCGGCCTCATCGGCCACTTCTGCAGGTCCGCGCAGGCCGCCACCAAGGAGGTGTACGGCTCCCGCCACCGCGCCGACCTCGTCGTGCCCCACGCCACGCGGCTGGAGTGCGCGCTGCTCAAGGGCGTCACCGCCCACTACGTGATGACGACGAAGGACCACAACGCCAACCAGGCCAGGCAGCGCGAGCTGATCACCGAGCTGGCCTCCCTGATCACGCTGGGCGCGCCGGGCACCCTGGAGCCCGCGTTCCGGCCCGCGTTCCTGGGGGCGCGCGACGACGCCGCCCGCGTACGCGTGGTGATCGACCAGATCGCCTCACTCACCGACACCTCGGCCGTGGCCTGGCACCGCAGGCTCTCCCGCTGACCAAAGCTTCATCAACGAACCCGGTCGCCTGGCGCAACCGCCTTTTCCGACGACCTCGCGGGGCGGATACTGCGCCCATGGCCACATATGTGATCGTCGGCGCGGGACTGGCCGGGGCGAAGGCGGCGCAGACGCTGCGCGAGGAAGGCTTCGACGGCGAGATCGTGCTGATCGGCGCGGAGACCGAACGGCCCTACGAGCGACCGCCCCTGTCGAAGGGCTATTTGCTGGGCAGGAGCGCGCGGGACGACATCTTCGTCCACGCCCCCGACTGGTACGCCGACCACGGGGTGGACCTCCGGCTCGGCATGCGGGTCACCCGCATCGAGCTCGAGCACCACCTGGTCAGGCTCGGTGACGGGTCGCGCCAGCCGTACGACAAGCTGCTGGTCGCGACGGGAGCCGTGCCCAGACGGCTGCCCGGCCCCGCGTACTACCTGCGTACCGTGGAGGACAGCGAGGCGATCGCGCGGCGCTTCGCGGAGGGTTCTTCGGTGCTGGTCGTGGGCGCGTCCTGGATCGGGCTGGAGACCGCGGCGGCGGCGCGGGCGGCCGGGTGCGAGGTCACCGTGGTCGAGCCCGAGCCCACCGCGCTCAACCGGGCGCTCGGCAGGGAGCTGGGCGAGCTGTTCGCCCGCCTGCACGCGCGCAAGGGCGTGGACCTGCGCTTCGGCACGGCCGCCGCGGAGATCACCGACACCGGCGTGCGGCTCAGCTCGGGCGAGCGGCTGAGCGCCGACCTGGTCGTGGCCGGCATCGGCGCCGCGCCCGAGGTGGGGCTCGCCCGCGACGCCGGGCTCGACGTCGGCCAGGGCATCCTCACCGACGCCGCGCTGCGCACCTCGCACCCCGACGTGTACGCGGCCGGCGACGTGGCGGAGTTCTTCCACCCCCTGTACGGCCGCCGCATCCGCGTCGAGCACTGGGCCAACGCCCTGCACGGCGGCCCCGCCGCGGCCCGGTCGATGCTCGGCCAGGAGGTCGTCTACGACCGGCTCCCCTACTTCTATACCGACCAGTACGAGCTGGGCATGGAGTTCTCCGGCGACATCGAGGGCCACGACGAGATCGTCTACCGCGGCGACCCCGAGAGCCTGGAGTTCATCGCCTACTGGCTGCGCGGCGGCCGGGTGTTCGCCGGCATGAACGTCAACACCTGGGACGTCGTGGACGACATCCAGGAGCTCATCAGGTCGGGCGTCACGGTGGACCCAAAGGAGCTATCGTCGGGTTGAGCGTGATCACCTCGTCGGTCTTCCTCGGCTTCGGGGTCTTGCTCGGCTGGGGAGCCTGCTTCGAGGCGCACAGCACGGTGCAGCGCGGCGTCTCACCCAGCTTGCCGCGCAGCGCCAGCGTCTCGTCCCGGGGAGAGAGCGTCCTGTTGCCCGTCTGCCAGGCGTCGAGATAGTCCCACGGCTCGACCATGCCGCGGCGCACCCACCAGTAGGCCGGGCCGGTCTTCCACGAGATGGCGAAGTAGAGGTTCGGCCCGGTGTCGCGGGCGTTGCCGGTGCGGCCCACCCGGCCGAGCACCTGGCCCGCCTTGACGCGCACGCCCGGCTTGACGCCGTCGGCGATCGAGTCGAGGTGGCCGCCGAGGTAGCGTACGCCGTCGTCGCCGACGATCGTGACGAACCTGCCCTCGCGGTCGGCCCCCGCGTCGGTGCTCGGCCGCCACCTGTTCTGCACGTTCACCTCGTCGACGACGCCGCCGATGGGCGCCACGAACGCGCAGCCCTGGCCGGCCCAGATCGTCGTCTTGGGCAGCACGAGCAGCTTGCGCTGGTAGGTGGTCTCACAGCCCTTCACCGGGAACGTGTAGGCGTACTTCGACAGCTTCGGCGGCGGCACCACGATCGGGTCGTCGCCCCTGGGCGGCAGCTCGGCCGCCTGGTGCTCGGGGGTAGGGACCGGGCTCGGGTCGAGGGCCGTGCCTGCCTGGGTGCCCGCCTGGGTGCCCGCCTGGGTGCCCGCTTGGGTGCCTGTGCCCGCCTGGGTGCCCGCCGCCGGGGTCGTGGCGGGGGGCTGTGCGCCGACCCCGGCCAGGCCGGTGGCCTGGGTGCAGGCACCGGTCAGCAGGACGGCGCCCATGATGGCCGCCCATCGTACGATTAGCCCCGATCGCATGATCTCCACCCGTGTCACCGTTTCCACCGACAACCTTTACCTTTGTAGCCGACCGGGAGCCCCTACATTGCCGCTTTCCTCCTTTAGCAACCTGGAGGTAACCGTGGCCTTCCTCCCCGATTCTCGGGCCGGGGACACCCGTTCACGCACTGGGGGCACCCGTTCCCATGCCGGGGCGCCCGCGCGGCGCAGAACCGTCGGCGGGGCGGCATAGACTTCCCGGCGTGGCTGGCCGGATCCGTGATGTCGACATCGCACTCGTACGCGAGCGTTCCCCCATCGCCGACGTGATCGGCGAGCACATCCAGTTGCGCAACGCCGGAGGGGGCAACCTCAAGGGGTTGTGCCCGTTCCACGATGAGAAGTCGCCGTCGTTCAACGTCACGCCCGAGCGCGGCATGTACTTCTGCTTCGGCTGCTCCGAGGGCGGCGACGTGATCACGTTCGTCGAGAAGATCGAGCACCTGTCGTTCGGCGAGGCCGTCGAGCGGCTGGCGCAGCGGGCCGGCATCCAGCTCCAGTACGAGCAGGGCGGCTACGTCCCCCGGCGCGACCACGGCGAGCGGGCCCGGCTGATCGAGGCGCATCGGGCGGCGGCCGAGTTCTACGCCGGCAAGCTGATGGCCCCCGACGCGGCGGCCGGGCGGCGCTTCCTGTCGGAGCGCGGCTTCGAGCGGGCCGACGCCGAGACGTTCGGCGTCGGCTACGCGCCCGCCGAGTGGGACTCGTTGAGCCGCCACCTGATGGGGCGCGGGTTCAGCGCCGACGAGCTGGTGAAGGGCGGGCTGGCCAAGGAGGGGCGGCGAGGGCCCATCGACCGGTTCCGCGGGCGATTGATCTGGCCCATCAGGGACGCCACGGGCGATGTGATCGGTTTCGGCGCACGAAAGTTGCTCGATTCCGATGACGGGCCAAAATATCTGAACACGCCTGACTCCCCGCTTTACAAGAAGAGCCAGGTGCTCTACGGAATCGATCTTGCGAAACGCGAGATCTCCAAACGTTCTCAGGCCGTGATCGTCGAGGGATACACCGATGTGATGGCCTGTCATCTCGCGGGCGTGCCGACCGCCGTGGCCACCTGCGGCACCTCGTTCGGCGAGGAGCACATCAAGATCCTGCGCCGATTCCTGCTCGACCAGGCCGAGTTCAGGGGCGAGGTCATCTTCACCTTCGACGGCGACGCGGCGGGCCAGAGGGCGGCGCTGCGGGCGTTCGCCGACGAGCAGAAGTTCGTCACGCAGACCTACGTCGCGGTGCAGAGCGACGGGCTCGACCCGTGCGACCTGCGCATCAAGCAGGGCGACGCGGCCGTGCGCGACCTGATCGCCAGCCGCGAGCCGCTGTTCCAGTTCGCGATCAGGAGCACGATCTCCCGCTACGACCTGGGCACCAACGAAGGCAAGATCGCCGCCCTCGACGCCGCCGCGCCCATCGTGGCCGGCATCAAGGACGTCGGGCTGCGCAAGCGCTACGCCATCGACCTCGACCGGTGGCTGGGGTTCATGGACGAGCGGTTCGTCATGCAGCGCATCGCCGAGGTGTCCGGCGCCCTCCAGGGCCGCCGCCAGCGCGCGCCCAGGGCGGCGCCGGTCGATCCGAGCGTGCGGGTGGAGGTCGAGCTGCTCAAGCTGGCCGTGCAGCGCCCCGCGCTGCTGGGGCCCCAGTTCGACGCGCTCGGCCCGCAGGCGTTCACCCTCACCGACCACATCGCGCTGCACCAGGTCGTCACCGCCGCCGGGGGCCTGGCCGCGGCCGGGCACGGCGGGCGTGAGTGGGTCGATCTGCTGCTGGAGCACGCGCACGAGGAGGGGGCGCGGGCGCTGGTGACCCGGTTCGCGGTGGAGCCGTTCCAGGCGGACGCCGAGGTCGAGCAGCGTTACGCGACGGCGATCCTGGCCCGGGTGGAGACGATGGCGGTCGACCGGGCGATCGCCCAGGTCAAGGCCAGGTTGCAGCGGATCAACCCGGTCGAGGAAGACCAGGAGCACCGCAGGCTCTTCGGCGAGCTGCTCGGGCTGGAGCGGCAGCGGAAGGTGCTGCTGGAGCGCGCCTCGGGCAGTCTGTGACCCGCTGACGACCGGCCCGCCGCAGCGCCGCCGCGGCAGCGGAAGGTGCTGCTGG